>NZ_JBHVDX010000403.1:0-4660 GCF_042802555.1 Streptomyces sp. NPDC057474
GCAGGACCCTTCTCTTTCAGGCCCGCATGGCCTGGTCTTTCAGGGGCGCGGGGAACTGCGCGAGCGACCACGATCCACTCGCGCCCGAAGACCTCACCGCGGGGGTCGAACGGGCGCAGCCCCTGGGATGGGACGGGTAGGGGCGGCGGGGCGAAACAAACCCCGTCAGGCAATCGGCGCGCCGTACCCGTCCTTGTACTGCTCCTGCTCAAACGGCTCAGGATCCCGCGGCCCGAACAACGCGGTCAGCCCAAGGTGCACCAGCAACCCCGCCAGCGGCCAGGCCAGCAGCGCGCCCTTCGCACCGAGCTTGAGCGGCGCCGAGAACGTCACCTCCTGCCCGACCTCCTTCGCCCGCGCCGCGACATCGGTCTCGGGCCCGAGCCACACCCCGAGCCGCCACGCCAGCACGGCCCCCAGCAGCCCGCCGACCGTGAGCGCCACGACGAGGGGCACCCCGCCACGCCGGCGCAACAGGAAGACGACGAGCGCGCTCAGCGCACCGGCGCCCAGGGCCAGCAGCGTGAACGTTCCGTCGACACCGACGGCCTGTTCGCCCTCGGTGTCCTTGAAGTAGACCGCCGACCCGTCGGAGACGAGCGGTACGTGCGGCGCGAGCCACCACCACAGAAGACCGAGCAGCGCGCCGCCGAGCAGCGCCATGACCGCGGTGACGACGGCGGCCTCGATCAGCTCGGTCCTCAACCCGGGGCCGGCCGGCTTCTCCGGCTCGTACCAGAGTTCCGCCTCGCCCCCACCGCTGGTGGGCGGTGGAGCCCAGGGGTCGTTCGGGGACTGGTTGTGCGGCGGCGGAGGAGGAGTCAACGGTGCGGTCACTCTGCCATCGTGCCAGGCGCGGCTGCGCGCCGCGTCACCGGACGGCGGCCCGCCGGTACGCCCAGGTGGCGACCGCGAGCGAGACGACCCCGACGCCCGCGCACACGGCGAGGTCACCGAGCACGAAGGCCCAGTCCGGATTCGGCCCGAAGGTCCGTGCGAGGGCATCCACGCCGTACGTCGAGGGCAGCAGATCCCGTGCGAACCGGACGAAGCCCGGCATCCGGTCGGCCGGCAGCACGCCCAGCAGCAGCGCCGCCGACATACCCAGCTGCCCGAGCACGGTGGCGAGTTCGGGACGCGGGGCGAGCAGGCCCAGCGCGGCGCCCAGCCCGGCGAGCGCGGCCCCGGCGAGCGGGATCACGGCGGCGAGCACCCAGAGGTGGGTCAGCGGCAGCCCGAAGAGCACACAGCCGAAGACGGCGGTCACGAGGGTCCCCGGCACGGTGAAGGAGGCATACGCCCCCGCCGCGCCCAGCACCACCGCCGCCGGCGGCACGGGCAGCGTCGCGTAGTGATCGAGCCCACCGCTGGAGCGCAGCTGCCCGAAGTACTGGGCCAGCAGGTTCAGTGCGACGAAGGCGACGACGAGCACCGCCGAACCGGCGACCACGGCGTGCGCCTCGGCCCCGCCGTCCACGACTCCACGCATCAGGATCATGATCCCGATGGACTGGAAGGTGGCCACGAACAGCAGCGGGATCCGCGCGACCCGCGCCCGGGAGAGCTGCGCGCGGTACACCGCGCAGAGCGACGGCCACAGCCGCGCGCGGGGCCCGAGCTCGGCGGCTCCGCGCTCCACGCGCTCCTCTGCGGCCAGGGCCTTGCCCGGCAGGATCTCGGCGGGTACGACACTCACGTCGAGTTGCTCCTCTTCGCTTCGGCTGTCGCCCATTTTCGTACGGCTGCGGCAGCCCTGCCGTTCACGTCCGCATCGACTGTTCTCCGGCTCACGCCCGCGTCCCTCACCCCTTGACCAGCCCCTGTGCGCTGCCCGCGCTGCCGCCGAGTGCCAGGTAGACGTCCTCCAGGCTCGGCGTGGCGAGGGTGAAGTCGTCGAGCGCCACGAAGGCGGCGCCCCCGGTCACCGTCGCCACCACCGCGCGCGCCTCCTCGGGCGCGAGCCGGAGCGTCCAGCGGCGCCCTGACTCCACGGCGCGCGGGCGCAGCGCGGCGACCTCGGGGACGTCCAGCGGGGCCTTCTCCCGCCACACCAGCTCGACGCGCACCTCACCCGCGACCTGCTCCTTCAGTCCGGCAGGGGTGTCGCAGGCGATGACCCGCCCTTTGTCGAGGACGGCGACCCGGTCGAGCACGGTCTCCGCCTCGATGACGTTGTGGGTGACCAGCAGGACGGTGGTGCCGGACTCGGCCCGCCGCCGGTCGACGGCGGCCCACACGGCCCGTCGGGCCACCGGGTCCATGCCGCTGGTCGGTTCGTCGAGCACGAGCAGCGGCCGCTCCCCGACGAGCGCGGTGGCGAAACAGGCGAGCCGCCGCTGCCCGCCGGACAGCTTCTTCAGGGGTCGTGCGGCGAGCCCGGTCAGCCCCAGCTCCTCCAGCACCGCGTCCCGCTCGGCCCGCGCCCGCCGTACCTCCAGTCCGCGCAGCCGCCCGGTGGTCTCCGCGGCCAGGGCCACGGTCAGCTCATCGAGGGCGGTCGACTCCTGCCCCAGATAGGCGAGGATCCGAGAGGCCCGCTCGGGATGCCGCACGATGTCGTGGCCCAGAATGTCGACGGTGCCGTCATCGGGCCGCATCAGCCCGGTCAGCTGCCGTACGAGAGTGGTCTTGCCCGCCCCGTTGGGCCCGAGCAGCCCGAAGATCTCCCCGCGCCGGACCTCCAGAGCCACCGCGTCATTGGCCCGCACCTCGGGAGTCGCCGGTGTACCCCGCCGCCCCCGCGTCGCCGGGTACGTCTTGGTGAGCCCCCGCACAGCACACACGACGTCCCCACCGTGCCGGATCGCCTGTGCCGTACGCGTACTCACGAGGAACGAGCCTACGGGGTCCTGGGCGCCGTTTTTCCTCCGGGTCACCCCAGCCGAGCCCCAAAGGGGCGCGGGGCTGTCACATATGCGGCTCCGCCGCGTGGGCGACCAGCCACAACGAACCCGCAGTCGCCCACGAACAGTCGGCCCCGAGCCACTGGGCGCCCCTACCGCTCCCCCGCAGGCGCATGCTCCGCCCCCGTACGCACATCGATCTCCCGCCAGAACCCGGCCCGAATCGCATACCGGTCATGCTCATCGATCTGATCGTCCTTGTGCGCCAGCAGCCCGAACCGAGCCGCGTACCGCAACAACTCCCCGTCCACCCGATGCGGCACCCGCGGATACATCCCCGACAGCTTCTGCAGATGCGACTGATCGGTCAGCCGGGCCATCCACCGCCGTGCGAACACCTGCCCGACCTCGAAGGGGTCACCCCCCACCGTCGTGATGTCCTCCTCCCGGTCGGCCCACCGCTGCTCCGCCGTCGTCAGCTGCGCCAGCGTCGGCATTGCCGCCGCCTCCGGCGGCTCCGCCGCGCCCCCGGGCCGGTCCACCCACCCCTTGTCGGAGGACCACCGCAACGTGGCCGTCGCCGGATGCTGCGCGGCGTGCGCCCCGGGCCCCCGCATCGCCGCCAAATCCTTCGGCGTCGGTACGCCCTTGGGGGTTGCCGCCCGTTCCTCGGTGCCGTTGCGCCCCGCACCCGCCGAGGCGTGCTCGGCCTCGGCCTGCCGTTCGGCGGCGGCCGCGTGGGCCGACTCGGGCAGTGGCGCCGACAGGATCGCGGCGATCTCCGGCCGCGGCACCGGCTGCGGCGCGCAGATCCCGCCGAGGTCCTTGGCGCGTACGGCCTTGGTGATCCACATCCGGTCGAGCACACGCCGCTCGTCGGCCTCGGCGACCAGGTCCTCGGACTGGTTGTAGTCGCCGTCGGCGGCCTGCACGGCCCACAGGTGTACGGCGACGCCGTGCTCCTTGGCGGCCATCATGCCCGGCAGCAGATCCCCGTCGCCGGTCACGAGCACCACGTCGGAGCAGGCGCGGTTGCGGGCCAGCTCGGTCAGTTCGGCGTGCATGGCGGCGTCCACGCCCTTCTGCGCCCACCGCCCGTCGCTCCGGGTCAGCGCGCCGAGCCGGACGGTGACCCGGGGCATCACGCGCAGCCTGCGGTGCTCGGGCTGCGGGACGCGGTCGGGGGCGCCGTCGAACCAGTAGATGCGCAGCAACGGCCGCTCGGTGTCGGCCTCGGCGCGCTCGCGCAGCCCCTGGATGAGGGCGGCGTGATCGACGGTGATGCGGGAGCGGGAGGGTTCTCCGGCGAGGAGGCTGGCGGCCGCGCCGAGCAGATACCCGGCGTCCACCAGGACGATGCAGCGGTCCACGCGATCCACCCTCTTTCCGGGGAGGTTTGCTTCGGGCTTCCTTCGAGTCTGCCCGACCACGCGGAGGTTAACGGCCGGAACTCGATCTTCGGCGTGGCGTATCAGCCGCACGCCCCCTTTCGGTGCGACACACGGCCCGACAACTCTCGTCACGGACGGTGATTTTCCGAAATGCGCGCCTTGTCATGCTATGTGAGTCTGGTCGCGGCCCTGGCCCCTAGATCCCCCGCAGGAGGCAGATCACCATGGCCAAGAACAAGAAGCAGGACCGTAAGCAGCCGCAGTCCGAGCGTGGTCAGCAGGAGGCCCAGCAGTCCTCGCTGGAGTCGCAGGCCGAGCAGCGCGCGACCCAGGTGACCCCCGGCGACATGGCCCGCAAGGGCCGGCAGAAGCGCTTCGGTCACAACTGACATAGCAGGACGGGCTGTTGCAGTCCAGGTACATCGA
>NZ_JBHVDX010000404.1:0-4575 GCF_042802555.1 Streptomyces sp. NPDC057474
GTTCCCCGCGCCCCTTTCAGTCATTCAGGGGCGCGGGGAACTGCGCGAACGGGGTCCGGGGCGGAGCCCCGGGGATGGGAATGGATAGGGGCGGCGGGGGCGAGAAAGTCACATCGCCGAAGGATCCCCCGGCCCCCGCCCCGACAACACCTCTCCATACGCCTGCATCAAATCCGGCAGCCGCAGCGTAGACAGATCATCCCGCGTCGGAATCGACGGATACCCCGACAGCCGCAGATCCCGGTACGCGCAGCTCTTCTCGTACAGCGTCCGCAGGAACCGACCGTTGCCGAGCTCGTCGATCCATCCCTGGTCGACGACATGACCGGAGATGGAGCGCAACTCGTCGAGGGCCTCCTCGTCCCAGACGTCCCCGTTCTCGGCGGCGAGCACCTCCCCGATGGAGGTCAGCTCCAGCGGCCGATAGGAGGGGAAGTCGACTCGGGTCGTGAACCGGGAGGACAGCCCGGGGTTCGCGGTCAGCAGCCGGTCCATGCCCTCCGGGTACCCCGCGAGGATCACGACCAGATGGTCCCGGTTGTCCTCGGCCCGCTTCAGCAGCACCTGCAGCGCCTCGTCGCCGTACGCGTCGCCCTTCCCGTAGCCGGAGTTGGACAGCGAGTACGCCTCGTCCACGAACAGCACGCCGCCGATCGCCGAGTCGATCAGCTCGTTGGCCTTCACCGCGGTCTGCCCGAGGTACTCGCCCACGAGGTCCGCGCGCTGTGCCTCGACGAGGTGATCGCCGCCCAGCAGCCCGAGCGCGTAGAAGACACGGCCCAGTATTCGCGCCACGGTCGTCTTCCCGGTCCCGGACGGCCCGGAGAAGACGAAGTGCCGCTTGGGCGGCTGGACCGGCAACCCCTGCCCCGCCCGCAACCGCGCCATGTTCAGCTGCGCGGACAACGCCTTGACCTGCCGCTTCACCGGTTCCAGTCCGACCATCCGCTCCAGCTCCGCGAGCGCCTCCTCCAGCAGCTCCGGATCCGTCGGCCCGGCCGGCAGGGACAACGGCTCCACCGGCACCACGGACTTCTCCCGGACGAAGGTGTCGCCGGCCTCGGGCGGCAGCCCGCCCGGCGGCGGCAGTCCGGGATCGGAGACCTTCAGATCCCGCCCCTCGGGGTCGAAGAACGGCTCCAGCCCGTCGCCGTCGAGCACGTCCTGCCCGATCCCGGCGAGCGCGATCGCGGCGAAGTCGCTCGCGTCGTCGTCGTACCCGTCCCCGTCGGCGATCGCCGCCAGCCGTGCGGAGGTGTCCATGAAGGCGGGGTCGACCCGGTGCACGGCCCGGTACAGCGGCAGCGCGGCGGCGCTGCGTCCCGTGCCCTCGTGGGCACGGGCCAGCCAGTACCGCAGTTCCTTGCGCTGCGGCTGCTCGCTGCGACATCGCATCAGTGCGGCGGAGAGGAGCGGCTCGGCCTGCCCGTAAGTCTCCAGCCGGACGCGGGCC
This sequence comes from Streptomyces sp. NPDC057474, assembly GCF_042802555.1. Taxonomy (NCBI): domain Bacteria; kingdom Bacillati; phylum Actinomycetota; class Actinomycetes; order Kitasatosporales; family Streptomycetaceae; genus Streptomyces; species Streptomyces sp. NPDC057474. The sequence goes on from NZ_JBHVDX010000404.1 coordinate 1,454, forward strand.
ATCCCGCCGAACAGGCCCGCCTCGATCCCCAGCAGCGGATCGTCGAGCAGCGGATCGGTGTGCCGGATCAGCTGCTCCCAGTCCTTGACGAGGTAGGCGCGGCAGGCGTGCAGGAAGCGCACCTGGTGGTCCGCGTCGACCGGCGGCAGCCCCGCGAGCGCCCGGTCCAGCTCGGGCACATGGCGCCCGTCCAGCCAGTGCGAGGCGTGTGCGAGGAGCAGATCACGCGGGCTCTCCAGCACCGGCTGCACCCACCAGCCCAGCCAGTACCAGGAGTTGAGGGTGCGCCGGTGCCGCGAGCGCTGCTCCCCGAAGCGCTCACGGTGGCGGAACATCCTCAGCAGCGCGGTCGTCGTGTCCACCCGCAGCGCGTGCAGCCCGAGCCAGCCGTCGGCCATCCCCGGATCCATCCGCACCGCGGCGCGGAACTCCTCCTCCGCCTGCGGATAGGCGCCCATCGTGTAGGCGTCCACGCCTCGCAGCCAGGCGAGGTCGGCCGGAGCCTCGGGGCCCCGCGAGCCGAAGTCCATCACGTCCCCCACAAACCGTGCCCCCGTTGGAAACCGAACGGGCCGGTGCCCGTCGGCAGCCTTCGTCGAACCGCTGTGCCGCGGACGGGAGTTGCATCGGTGCGTTGCTGCAGCCGTCCGAATGTCGCGCCTTGGGCATCGTACCTGCGGGTCGGTCGCCCTTCGAAGGGTGCCGCAGCCCTCGTCTTACGAGGTGGGAGCAGACGGGGCGCATTGCGGACGGTGACCGAGGGTGAAGAAATCGTGCCCCTGGAGTTCCGGAAAGCCGGAAGAAGGCAGAACGAAGCCCCCGATCACGGGGGAACAACCGGGGGCTTCGCGTCTCTGGGCGGTAACGAATGACCGCACATTGAGAACGTAAGTCCTGTACGGCCCCTCGGTCAAGCCGAGTTGGGGCTCTCGAGGAACTTCCCGGACAGCCGTCTTCACAAGTTCAGCACATTGCGGATGGCCCGTCACCCTGAGTGAGGTGAGGCTGCTATTCGGGAGTCATCGCAGGTCCCGCAAGCACCCCGTACCCCGTGTTTCCCGGCCGAATCAGAAGATCGGCGAACGGCCGAGAAGGATCCTCGGCGAAATGCCTACGCTCCGCCTGGACCCAGCCGGCCCAGAACTCGCTCTGCTCCGCCCCGTCCCGCGCCCGCCCACGCGCCCAGGCCTGCTCCTCCGGCAACTCCATCCACACCAGCCGCGCCAGATACGGACGCAGCGCGCGCCGACCCGCGCCCACCCCCTCGACGACGATCACGGGCGCGCACGGCAGGACGCGCGCGGGACCGAAGCCGCGCTCACGCCAGTCGTACAGGGCATAGCGTGCGCTCCGGCCGTGCCGCAGCGGTTCGATCACCTGGTCCAACAGGCGTTCCGTCCAGGCGAACAGTTCCTCGTGCGTGGCGATGTCGTCGAGGTGCAGCACCGGGGCGGCGCCGAGTGCGTCGGCCAGCCGCCCGGCGAAGGTGCTCTTCCCGGAGCCGGCGTGCCCGTCGACACCGACCAGCCGGACCGGCCCGCAGGAGGGCGGCAGGCGCCGCAGCCGGGCGGCGAGGGCGTCGACGGCGGGGTCCGTGGGGGCGGGGGAGGCGTGCATACGTGGATTGAACACCGTGGCGCGAGGCCCCGGAGCACGCCAGTGGTGTCGACCAATATTGGCGGGCGTGGCGAGGCGCGAGGTGCTGGCAGAAGCCCTTCCCCGGCGTCCATAGTGGGCGAACAGCCGTGCGTCTGAACCGTTCCTTCCGGATCACTGGGGGTCTCCCACAGATGACGAGCCTTTCCGAGCCGTCCCGCAGGACCGTCCTGGCCGCAGCCGTCGCGACCGCCGCCGCGACGGCCGGGGGATCAGCGAGTCAGGCGGTCGCCGACACCACGAGCGGCCGGGGCGAACCCCGCGCCCGCCCCGCGCAGGCACCGGAACGCCTCGTGGACAACCACGCCTGGACCTCGTACACCGACTGGCGCGCGGGCAGCGCCAAGGGCACCCGGGCGAAGCCGGGGGAGCGGCCGGGGCTGGTGATCGACGCGCCACTCGGCACCACCGACTACAGCGACCCGCACACCGGGCGGACGGCCGCCTGGGAGTACGCGACCTGGACCTCCCCGGTCCACCGGCTCACCGTGCCCGCCGTCGAGGTCATCGCGTCCTGGAACGCGCGCACCCCGGACGGCACCTGGATCCAGATCGAGCTGAAGGGCACGTACTCCGACGGCACGGACACGCCCTGGTACGTGCTGGGCCGGTGGGCGGCCGGCGACCAGGACATCAGACGGACCTCCGTCGACGGCCAGAAGGACGGCAGGAGCAGTGTCTGGACCGACACCTTCGCGATCGACGACCCGGCCACGGCCCTGCGCCTCGCCTCGTACCGGCTGCGCCTGACCCTGTACCGCACCCCCGGCACCCGGCTCACTCCCACGGTGTGGCGGCTCGGCGCGATGGGCTCCGACGTGCCCGACCGCTTCACGGTCCCGGCCTCGACTCCCGGGCTCGCGCGGGAGCTGAACGTCCCGCGCTACTCGCAGGAGACCCATAAGGGCCAGTACCCCGAGTACGACAACGGCGGCGAGGCCTGGTGCAGCCCCACCTCCTCGCAGATGATCATAGAGTTCTGGGGCCGGAGGCCCAGCGCCGCGGACCTGGCCTGGGTCGACCCGGCATACACGGACCCGCAGGTGTGCCACGCGGCGCGGTTCACCTTCGACTACCAGTACGAGGGCTGCGGGAACTGGCCCTTCAACACCGCTTACGCCGCCACTTACGAGGACCTCCAGGGCGTGGTGACCCGGCTGGGCTCGCTCGCCGACCTGGAGACGCTGATCGCGGCGGGCATCCCGGCGATCACCTCCCAGTCGTTCCTCGCGGAGGAACTGCCGGGGGCGGGCTACGGCACGGCCGGGCATCTGATGACGGTGATCGGTTTCACCGCCGATGGCGACGTCATCGCCAACGACCCGAACTCGCCGACCAACGAGGCGGTGCGCCGCGTCTACCGGCGGCGCGAGTGGGAGAACATCTGGCTGCGGACCAAGCGGTACAACGCCGCCGGCAAGGTCGTCTCCGGCACCGGTGGCGTCTGCTACCTGTACTTCCCGGCG
>NZ_JBHVDX010000405.1:0-4554 GCF_042802555.1 Streptomyces sp. NPDC057474
CTTTCAGGCCCCGCAGGGGCCTGGTTCTTTCAGGGGCGCGGGGAACTGCGCGAGAAGCCCCCCCCCCCCAAGGCGCTCCCACCCCGACCGCAGCACCAGAAAAATCCCTTTACCCCCGTGGGATACTGACGACATCCACCCGTACCCCGAGGAGAACGGCTCCCCCTGATGGCTTCGGTCACGTCCCTCACCGCCTCCGTCAACCAGCGCCTCGCATCAGCACTCACGGCCACCCTGCCGGAGGCCGACGCGGACCCGCTGCTGCGACGCAGCGACCGGGCTGACTACCAGGCGAACGGGATCCTCGCCCTCGCGAAGAAGGCGAAGGCGAACCCGAGGGAGCTGGCCACGCGGGTCGTCGCCCAGGTGGAGTCCGGCGAGGTGATCAAGGAGATCGAGGTCTCCGGCCCCGGCTTCCTGAACATCACGCTCACGGACAGGGCGATCACCGAGAACCTCGCGGCGCGGTACGCGGACGCGGACGCCCGCCTCGGTGTGCCCCTCGCGGAGCAGCCGGGCACGACGGTCATCGACTACGCCCAGCCGAACGTGGCGAAGGAGATGCACGTCGGCCACCTCCGCTCCGCCGTGATCGGCGACGCGGTCGTCCAGATCCTGGAGTTCACCGGCGAGAACGTGGTCCGCAGGCACCACATCGGCGACTGGGGCACCCAGTTCGGCATGCTCATCCAGTATCTGGACGAGCACCCGCACGAGCTGGACCACAAGGACGCCCAGGTGAGCGGCGAGGAGGCGATGTCGAACCTCGACCGCCTCTACAAGGCCGCCCGGAAGCTGTTCGACTCCGACGAGGAGTTCAAGACGCGGGCCCGCCGTCGGGTGGTCGACCTCCAGGCCGGCGACCCGCACACCCTCGCCACGTGGCAGAAGTTCGTCGACGAGTCGAAGATCTACTTCTTCTCCGTCTTCGAGAAGCTGGACATGGAGGTCCGGGACGCGGACATCGTCGGCGAGTCGGGCTACAACGACATGCTGGACGAGACGTGTCGCCTTCTGGAGGAGTCGGGGGTCGCGGTCCGCTCGGAGGGCGCCCTCTGTGTCTTCTTCGACGACGTCAAGGGCCCGGACGGCAACCCGGTCCCGCTGATCGTCAAGAAGTCGGACGGCGGCTACGGCTACGCGGCGACCGACCTCTCCGCGATCAGGGACCGCGTCTTCCACCTCAAGGCGAACGCGCTCCTGTACGTCGTCGACGCCCGCCAGTCCCTGCACTTCAAGATGGTCTTCGAGACCGCGCGCCGGGCGGGCTGGCTGAACGACGACGACGTCAATGCGTTCCAGCTCGCCTTCGGCACGGTCCTCGGCAAGGACGGCAAGCCGTTCAAGACCCGTGAGGGCGAGACGGTCCGCCTGGTCGACCTGCTCGACGAGGCGATCGACCGCGCCACGACCGTCGTCCGGGAGAAGGCCGAGAAGATGGGCCTGACCGAGGAGGAGATCGTCGAGAACGGCCGGTACGTCGGCGTCGGCGCGGTGAAGTACGCCGACCTGTCGACCTCCGCCGTACGGGACTACAAGTTCGACCTGGACCAGATGGTCTCGCTGAACGGCGACACCTCCGTCTACCTCCAGTACGCGTACGCCCGTATCCAGTCGATCCTCCGCAAGGCAGGCGGGACGGCGAGCCCGGCCGCCCACCCGGAGCTCGAACTGGCCCCGGCCGAGCGGGCGTTGGGGCTGCACCTGGACCAGTTCGGCGAGACCGTGGCCGAGGTGGCGGAGTCGTACGAGCCGCACAAGCTGGCCGCGTACCTCTTCAAGCTGGCGACCCTGCTGACCTCGTTCTACGACCAGTGCCCGGTCCTGAAGGCCGAGACCCCGGCCCAGGTGGAGAACCGCCTGTTCCTGGTCGACCTGACGGCCCGCACCCTGCACCGGGGGATGGCGCTGCTGGGCATCAGGACGCCCGAGAAGCTCTGAGGCCGCGAGGCCTCGACGTCGTCGCCGTGTCCCCCGGGTCCTGCCCGGGCGGTCCGGGAACTGGAGTCGCTGCGCACGGACCTGGAGCGGTTCCTGGGACCCGGCAATCCGCGGGTCCTCGACGTGCGGCTCAGTCTCGCCCGGGTGTTCGCCGAGGAAGACCGTTACGCGCAGGCCCTGGAGCTCTACGAGCCGTTGGTCGAGGACTGTGAGCGGCTGCACGGACCCGACCACCCCAGGACCCTCACGGTACGGCTGTGGGTGGACGCCGCTCACCGCGCGGCCGGGCGGTACGACCGGGCCGGCGAGGTGTTCGACGCCCTGATCGCCGACCACACCCGTGTCCAGGTCGCCGACCACTCCTCCGACGGACGAACCCCCCGCGAAGCTGTATGTGAAGCTGTACCGGTCCGGCTTGGAGGAACTGAGTGTCATCGCCTTTCTTCCCGGTGTGCCGACGCCCGAGGCCAAGTCCTGGCATCAGGCCAGACTGGAGGTGTCCGCGGGGGAGTTGGCGGATCGCGCGGAACGGCTACGGGCCATCTGGCGCGACCAGGTGGTGCGTCATCAGGGCACCGGCGCCGGGTACGGGCAGCGGGTGGGCGGTTACCCGCTGGCGGAATCCGTCGATCTGACCGAACTCCGCCCGCTGACCGATCCGTTGGTGGCGAAGCTGGCCGACGAGGGCTTCGATCTGCTCCGTGTGATGCTCGACGGTACGGGCTACGACCTCGGCCGCTTCCGTGATTTCCTGCTGGGCGCTCTCGCCGGGGAGCGGCCGCTGCGCATCAGCTTCGAGTCCGAGTGGCAGCTGCCGCTGCCCATGCTCGCCGTGGATCCCGCGGAGTGCGGCAGCGTCTGGGAGGCGTTCCTGGGGCACCGGCACCAGATCGAGCAGGCCGACCCCGGCTATCCCTGGGACCACGCCCCACTGGGCCGGCGTGAGCAGGCCACCACAAGCCTCAACAAGGACACGGCCCTTGATCACGTGGGCCGGGCGCACGAGGTGCACAAGCTCCTGGAGGAGCGCTCCCGGCTGATCGTCCGTACCCAGGGCAGCGACCTCCTGCAGGCCCTGTCGCATGCCGTGCTGTACGAGGACGTCATGTACTTCTGGTGCCACGGGCGGTTCGTGAACGCCGGTGCGTCGAGCCGGTTCCTGGCCGTACGGCTCTCCGACACCGAGGACCTCGACGGCCCCGTGGTCCAGCGCAAGCGGCGCTCCCACGTCCGTAGCCCGCTGGCCCGTTTCAAGCCCTTCGTGCTGCTGAACGCCTGCCATTCGGCGAAGGCGGCCGACCCGGGAAGACTCAAGCACCTCGCGCAGGAGCTGATCGCCCTGGGGGCGGACGGCGTCCTCGCGCCGCAGATCGAGATCCCGCAGGTCTTCGCGACCGAGTACGCGTACGCCTTCCTCGACCACTACCTGACCGGTCGGCACACGGCCGGCGAGATAGGCCAGTCGCTGGTACGGCGTTTCGCACGGGAGTTCCACAACCCGCTCGCCCTCGCCTACTCCCTGAACTGCGGTATCAACAGCCGTCTGGACCTGTCCTCGTGACCGCGCCACGGAAGCGGCCGGAGATCGCTCCCCCTGCCGAGGTCGACCTCGACGAGCAGGGGCGTCTGACGGGGCCGGGCGGCGGGCCACCGGTACCGGTCGGCCGTGTCGCCGAGCATCTGGCAGCGCGGCTGGCCCTTCCCGAGTGGGCCACCGACATCCACGTCTACGTGCACGGATGGCGGACCCCGCCCGTCCAGGCGACCCGGACGGCCGTACGACTGCTGGGGCAGGCGGTCGAGTTGTACAGGTCCGCCCCGGACCGCTATCCCGGTCTGAGGTCCGGGTACCGGCCCTGGTGTGTCGTGGTCCGCTGGCCGTCGTCCAGCCTGCCCCGGTACAAGGGGGGTTACCTCAAGATCAGGGACCGGGCCCATGCCATGAGCGCCGAGGGCCGGGGGCATGCCCCGTACGTCATCGGTCACTTGCTGGGCTACCTGGACACCGAACGGACCGACCCGTCGGGCCCGGCGGTCCTGGCGGGCCGCACCGGACAGTATCTGCACCTCATGGGTCACTCCTTCGGTGGCCGCTTCCTGTGCGAGGCGGTGCAACGGGCGGCCGAACAGCCGCCCGTGCTCGGCTGGAGCACGCCGTACGACCCGCGGCGCCCGTTCACCGTCGACAGCATGCTCATCTTCCAGATGGCGGCCCCGCGCGACGCCTTCGCGCGGTACTTCGACACGCTGTTCCCGACGGAGACCCACCCGGGCGCCCCGCTACGCGGCCCGATCGCCCTGACCCACTCCCGCTGGGACCGGGCCACCGGTTTCTGACACCTTCGCGCCGAGAAAGCACCCGGAATCGGCCACTCCGGTGTGGGCGCCGCCCCGGTCCCCCCGTCCAGCACCGAGCTGTTGCCCGTCAACGCCGTCTATCCGCAGCGGTCCCTGGACCACCGGCTGGTCAGCGTGGACGCCAACTGGCTCTACAGGGGCAGCCGCCGCACCCGCCTCCACCCGGCCGGCGCCCACTCCGACTTCCTCCGCCCGGAGTCCGCCCATCTCCTCCTGACCCTCGCGGAACGCTCCCGCTGACGCGCGGGGGCACCC
>NZ_JBHVDX010000406.1:0-4523 GCF_042802555.1 Streptomyces sp. NPDC057474
TGAGTTGCCTACGTGTCACACCCAGCGTCCTATCAGGTCCTGCCCCCACACGGGACCAGAACCCGAAATTGATCACGACCTCACACAGGCCCTAGCGCCCCATGGCGAGATCACCCGCCGTGTCGCCATTTCAGCGACCGGGACTGCAACGGGCCGTGGAGCACGTCAGTGGTCGCATTCATGGCGTCCTCTTGTTCGTCTCGGCTGGGTCTGTCGCCGTTGCTGCGACAGCACGAGAATGCGCTCAACTATTGGGTACCGTCGACCGGTTGGAGGGGGTCCCGTAGGGGGTCCCGTCTCCGCGAAGGAGTCACCCATCCGGTGCGCTGAGTGATTGACTGGAGACGTGCAAGAGAGCACCCCTCACCCGCTGGTTGCGGCGCGCCTCGCGCTCGGCATGACGGTCAAGGAGTTCGTCGTCGCCATCCGTGCCGCAGCCGCGCGACGGGGTCTGCGCTCAGGCACGGACGAGGCGCGGGTACGCAAGTGGCAGCGCGGGGTCAGGCCCAACGAGGAATCCCAGATCTACATCGCCGAGGCACTCGGCTGGCCGGCGGACACCGTCCGCGCCGACGACTGGCCGAACTGGCTGCCGCTCACCACCGACGGCGTGACCCCACTCGGACCCCACAGCCCCGTGACCGCCCTGAGAGAGGCCCTGCGAACAGCGATGGAACGCCGTACCTTTCTGGCCGTCTCCGGCACCGCCCTGTCTGCACTGGCCGCGGACTGGGCAGCTGGCGCCGCCACCGCGCTTGCCCAGGGCCTCGACGGCAAACCAGTAGGCGAGGACTTCGTCGCGCTCCTGGAGACCACCGCGCAGGGACTTACCGGCCTGGCCCCCGAGGAGTACCAGCACACGTCCGCGCTGCTGGATTCCTGCCTGTCCGCCGTGACCGATCTGCTTACCCACCGCCGCTACACCCCTGCGGTCGGAGTACGTCTGCATAGCCTGGCCGCCTCGCTCTCCCAGACGGTCGCCTGGCGCCGGTTCGATCTGGGCCGTCACACTCACGCCAGCCAGTACTGGATCGCCGGCCTGCACAACGCCTACGCTGCCGGCGACCACGACATGGGCGCCGGCCTCTTGGGCGACCTCGCCTACCAGGCCGCCTGGCGACGCGACCACACCACCGCGGCCGCTATCCTCCACCACGCCCTGACCCGCGCCGACAACCCAGCCGCCCGCTGCCTGCTCCAACTCCGCCTCGCCCGCACCCTTGCCGCACAGAATGGCAAACGTGAACGACGAGCCGTGCTGCGCGCACTCGCCGCGGCCGAGCAGCACCTCGGCGACGCTGGCACCGACCGGCCCGCCTGGTGCGCCTGGGTGTCCGAGGCAGATCTCGCCGTGGACTCTGGCCAGGCCCTCCTCGACCTCGGCGACACCGGCCGTGCCCACCAGCTCATCACCGAAGGCGAACGTCTCCTGCCCACGGCGCGGGACAAGACCCGCGGGGTGTTCCTCGCCTACCGCGCCGCCAGCTACCTTGACATGACGGAACCCGAGCCCGCCGCGGCCGCCGCCGCGCAGTCCCTGCTCCTGGCCCGCCGTACCGGCGCACCCCGCTGCGTCAGCCTCGTCGAGGATCTGCTCCCCCGCTTCCAGCCCTACCGCCATGCTCAGGGCGTCGGGGAGCTGCTCCAACTCGCTGCCGCGTAGGACCTGTCCGGGCAATCACTGAGCTGCACACCTTTATCGCGACGCCCTTGGCGCGGAGCAGCAGCCCCTGAGCCCGCGCATCCGGCTCAGGGCCCCGCCGTAGGGCACAGCATTTGTTGAACTGCCCCACGATCTGCTTCAGTCCCTGACCTGCAGTCACCCGACTTCGCTCTGGGCACGAACATGGGCATCCGGGCGATCGTGGCGACCGGCGAGCACGGCGAGAGCGAGGCAGCGCTGCGGCATGTGCGTCGGCACTTCATCACCGTCGACAACCTCCGGGCCGCCGTCACCAAGCTGGTGAACGCCACCTTCGCAGCCCGCGACACCGCATGGTGGGGCCGCGGCACAGCGTGCGCGTCGGACTCGAAGAAGTTCGGGTCCTGGTCCTCGAACTTCATCACCGAGTATCACGCCCGCTACGGCGGCAACGGAGTGATGATCTACTGGCACGTCGAGCGGAAGAACGTCTGCATCTACTCCCAGCTCAAGAGCTGTTCGTCGTCTGAAGTCGCCGCGATGATCGAGGGCCTGCTGCGGCACTGCACCGACGCCGAGATCGAGTCGAACTACGTCGACACCCACGGCGCGAGCGTGGTCGGGTTCGCCTTCACCGAACTGCTCAACTTCCGCCTGCTGCCGCGGCTGAAGAACATCGGCAGCATCCGCCTGTACCGCCCGGACGACACCCCGCCCGGCTGGCCCGCGCTCGGGGCCTCGCTGACGCGGCCGATCCGCTGGGAGCTGATCGAGCAGCAGTACGACCAGATGGTCAAGTACGCCACCGCGCTCCGGCTCGGCACCGCCGAGGCGGAGCAGGTACTGCGGCGCTTCACCCGCGGCGGCCCCAAACACCCCACCTACGCCGCGCTCGAAGAACTCGGCCGCGCCGTGCGCACGATCTTCGCCTGCGACTACCTGGCCAGCCCTGGCCTGCGCCGGGAGATCCACGGCGGGCTCCAGGTCGTGGAGAACTGGAACAGCGCGAACACCGTGCTCCACTACGGCAAGGACGGCGCCCTGACCGGGCCGGACAAGGAGCACGCCGAGACGTCGATGCTCACCCTGCACCTGCTCCAGTCCGCGCTCGTGCACGTCAACACCTTGCTGGTCCAGCAGGTGCTGGCCGAACCAGCGTGGGCATCGAGGCTCTCGGACGAGGACCGGCGCGGCCTGACCGCGCTGTTCTGGTCGAACGTCAACCCGTACGGCACCTTCCGCCTGGACAAGGACGCCCGGCTCGACCTGGGACCGGTTGCCGCCGTGCCCTGCCCCCGCGCATCTGCCGGCGCCGCCGACCGGTCACGCACGCAGCCACGATGAGGGACTTCCGGGTTTCATCGACCCGGCGCCCGACCCCCCGAGCCGGCCTCGAATCCGAGCAAACCCATCTCGACCGGCTAAGAGCTGTCCCGTAACTGCTGGTCAGGGGGATGGCTTTGGGACGTCTCGCGGGAAGGTCAAGGCCCGAGACGGCCTCATGTCCCCTCAGCCGCCTACGATGCGGGCATGTCATCGTCTGGGATCGCTCCGGAAAGCCGTCGCGAGGGAACGAGGTCGACCGGCCTGGCGCCGGTACGAGCGGATCGGATCATCAGGGCACTGTCGTGGTGGTGGGCGTCTGCGCCCCTCCTCCTGTTCACCCCGGCGATCGCGTATGCGATGGGGTTGCCGGACCTGAGACGAGAGATCGGCTGGGCGTTCGGCCTGATGGCCCTGTTCACTGCCGTGCTTGCTCCGGCAGCGGGATTCGTGGTGGCTCAGGTTGGGGACCGGCGAGAGGCACGCGGGCGATTCCTGATCATGGCCGCGTTGTCCAGTGTGCCGATTCTCTTCTTCTTGTTCTTCGGAGTGCTGTTCCCCGAGTGCCCGGACGGATACCACTGCTAAGGGCTGCCTCGTAACTTCAGTCACAGGTGAGATGATCTTGGGGTGTCTGGCGTGATCACGACTTCGGAGCCGACCTGGATAGCCCCGTTCACGGGGCTGAGCCCGCGTTCCTTCGGAAAGCTGGCGACCGCGCTTCGCCGAGAAGGCGCCGATCCGGTCCGGAAGGGCCGCCCGTGGAGTCTTCCGCTGGAGGATCGGGTGCTGCTCGTGGCGTCGTACTGGAGAACGAACTTGACGATGCGACAGCTCGCTCCGCTCTTCGGCATCTCGAAGTCCGCGGCCGACCGAATCATCAATGACCGCGGCCCGTCGCTCGCACTCCGGCCGTGCCAGCGGTACCGCAAGGACACCGTGCTCATCGTGGACGGCACCCTGGTGCCTACCCGCGACCACACCATCGCCGAGCAGTCCAAGAACTACCGGTACTCCACGAACAACCAAGTGGTCATCGATGCCGACTCCCGACTCGTCGTCGTGGTCGGCCGGCCCCTGACCGGCAACCGCAACGACTGCAAGGCATGGGAGGAGTCCGGCGCGAAAGCCACCGTCGGCACGACCACAACCATCGCCGACGGCGGCTATCCGGGCACCGGGCTCGTGATGCCCCACCGCCGCCGTAGAGGCGAAGATCTACCCGGATGGAAACAGGCCCACAACAAGTCCCACAAACAGGTCCGCGCCCGCGTCGAGCATGTCTTCGCCCGCATGAAGGCCTGGAAGATTCTCCGCGACTGCCGCCTCAGGGGCGACGGTGTCCACCAAGCCATGCTCGGTATCGCCCGCCTGTACAACCTCAACCTCGTCGGATAAGCGACCAGTCGGACCAGGCGCAGGCCACGTCTACGCCCGATCAAAGATCATTTACGGGACATCCCTTAGACCGACCGGCAAATGGATCACTTGAGGCGTCGGGTGGTGGGCCGGCCGTCCCAGCGGTAGCGGCTCGTCGCCCGTCGGATGAGCATGCGGA
>NZ_JBHVDX010000407.1:0-4478 GCF_042802555.1 Streptomyces sp. NPDC057474
GTCCCGGCGCTGGGGGGAGAGCGTCGGGACTCGGCGGCGGATGGCTGCGGTCGCAGCGGTTGTCGCGGCAACGGCTGCGGCGGTCGCGGCAGTTACTGCGGCTGGCTCGGTGAAGTCAGTGGGCGGTGAGACGGCGGATCATGACGGCGTACGACAACACGGGCTTCGCTTCGTTGCGGTACCCCCGACTCCCTCGAACTCCGGGTCCCGGGCCTGGCGGCTCCGGGCCCGGTGAAGTCGTGGGCTCTGAAGTCTTGTGCCCCGGGAACGCGGCGTTGAAGCGGCGTAGTACGGCCAAGTAGCGGCGTAGTACGGCCAAGGTGTGGCCGACGTACGAACGGTACGCCGGGCCAAGCCCCGTGGCGGCCTCAGGGGTTGGGCCGTACGGGGCCTTGGTCCGTACCGGGCTGTGGTCGTCCGTACTGACCCTCGAACGGGTGTCAGGCGACCGCGTCGAAGCCCGTGTCGCGGGCGAGCTTCTTCAGTTCGAGCAGGGCGTGCTTCTCGATCTGGCGGATCCGCTCGCGGGTGAGCCCGTGTTCCTTGCCGACCTCGGTGAGGGTGCGCTCGCGGCCGTCCTCGATGCCGTACCGCATCTTGATGATCGACGCGGTGCGCTGGTCGAGGCGCCCGATGAGGTCGTCCAGCTCCTCGCTGCGCAGCAGCGTGAGCACGGACTGTTCGGGCGAGACCGCGGAGGTGTCCTCCAGCAGGTCGCCGAACTGGGTGTCGCCGTCGTCGTCCACCGACATGTTCAGCGAGACCGGGTCGCGGGCCCAGTCGAGGACGTCGCTGACGCGGGCCGCGTTGGATCCGAGCTCGGCGGCGATCTCCTGGGGCTCGGGGTCGCGCCCGTGCTCGCGGTTGAACTCGCGCTGCACGCGGCGGATCCGGCCCAGCTCCTCGACGAGGTGGACGGGCAGCCGGATGGTGCGCGACTGGTCCGCTATCGAACGGGTGATGGCCTGACGGATCCACCAGGTGGCGTACGTCGAGAACTTGAAGCCCTTGCGGTAGTCGAACTTCTCGACCGCACGGACCAGGCCGGCGTTGCCCTCCTGAATGAGGTCGAGCAGGGGGAGGCCACTGCGGGGATAGCGCCGGGCGACGGCCACGACGAGCCGCAGGTTCGACCGAATGAAGATGTCCTTGGCCCGCTCGCTGTCGGCGACGAGGGCTTCGAGCTCTTCGCGAGTGGCGTCCGCCTTCGCCTCCTCCTCGCCGTCGAGGATCTGCTGCGCGAACACACCCGCCTCGATGATCTGGGACAGCTCGACTTCCTTGGCGGCGTCGAGCAGCGGCGTACGCGCGATCTCGTCGAGGTACATGCCGACCAGGTCGCGGTCGGCGATCTCGCCGCCAGAGGCGCGAACGCTGCGAGCCGCGTCGGTCCGGCCGGCGGACGAACGACGAGCGGCGACGGCACGGGTTGCCATGCGTGCTCCCTTGCGTGGTGGGCTGGCAGGGTCGTATCTGGTCCTACGTAGGTCTTGATGCGGCCGCTCGGACACTCTCCCGAGTGCCCTGCTTCCGAAGGAAACAACGACTGGAATCAGGACAGAATTCCCAACCCGTCCCACTATTTTTCTGATCTTGCAGTACCCTGTGCCGCCACAGGGGGAGGCGGGATGACGGCGGAGTCTGCGGAGGTGCAGGTCAGACCGGGAGCCGAGGCCGACCTCGCCGCCCTCACCAGCATCTACAACCACTACGTCCGTGAGACGCCCATCACATTCGATACCGCTCTCTTCACCCCGGAAGAACGCCGTCCGTGGCTCCTCTCCCACCCAGAAGACGGCCCGCACCGCCTGATGGTTGCCGCCGGCACCGGCTCACAGGAGATTCTCGGGTACGCCACGAGCAGCGCGTTTCGCGGGAAACCGGCGTACGACACCTCGGTGGAGGTGTCGGTGTACCTCGCCCCGGACGCGGGCGGCCGGGGCGTGGGCACGCTGCTGTACAAGGCCCTGTTCGAGGCCCTTGCCGACGAGGACGTCCATCGCGCCTACGCCGGGATCGCGCAGCCGAACGGGGCGTCGACTCGGCTGCACGAGCGGTTCGGGTTCCGGTACGTCGGCACGTATCGGGAGGTCGGGCGGAAGTTCGGGCGGTACTGGGATGTGGCCTGGTACGAGAAGGAACTGTGAGGGCCGGGCCTTTCTACTCGGTGGCCAGGGACTCCCTCAAGGCCTTCGCGGTGGCGGTGGGGTCGTAGTTCTCGGGTACCCCTTCGACCAGGATGATGTCGCCCTCGATGTGCCGGGACCGCAGCGGGGCGATCTCCTGGTACGCGGGTGAGTCCCACCAGCTCCGCGCCTCGGCGATCCCGGGGAAGCCGATCACCACGACGGCTCCGGGCCAGTTCCCCTCCTTCACCTCGTGCTGGGTGACGTGCACGAGGAAGCGGCCGCCGTACGGCTCGAAAGTGGCGGGGATTCGCTCGATGTACTCGGCGATCTCCGGGTGCGGGGCGGCGTCCCGCAGGTGGGCTATGGCGTAGGCGGGCATGGTGTCCTTCCGGTCGGTCGGGCTCCGTACGCCGACGAGCCTGCCAGGCGGACAAGCCGGGGTCGATGACCTGTCAGGTAAGCGACCCCGGCCCGCATGACGACCTGCCTGGGCAACGGGCACCGGCTGGCGTCGGCGGGCCACCTGGCCGGTGACGGCGGGCCACCCGTCTGGGCGGCGGGCCACCTGACCGGCGTCGGCGGGCCACCTGGCCGGCGTCGGCGGGCCACCCGTCTGGGCGGCGGGCCACCTGGCCGGTGTCGGCGGGCCGCCGGCGGAAGCGACTACCCGAACTGCACCGACCGCTTCGCCAGCCCCATCCAGAAGCCGTCGATCACCGACTTCTGGGTGTCCAGTTCCCCGGAGGCCTCGGCCGCGCCCATCGTCACGAAGAGCGGTGCGAAGTGCTCCGTGCGGGGGTGGGCCAGCTGTCCGGCGGGGGACTTGCGGAGGAAGTCGAGGAGGGCGTCCCAGTCGCGGGATTCGAGGGCCCGGCGACCCCAGTCGTCGAACTCGGCGGACCAGGTGGGGACGCCGGCCTGGCGGAGGGCGGCGAGGTTGTGGGTGAAGAAGCCGGAGCCCATGATCAGCACGCCCTCGTCGCGGAGGGGAGCGAGCTTGCGGCCGATGTCCATCAGCTTCAGCGGGTCGAGCGTCGGCATGGAGATCTGGAGGACCGGGATGTCGGCGTCCGGGTACATCTCGACCAGGGGGACGTACGCGCCGTGGTCGAGGCCCCGGTCCGGGATGTCCTGGACAGGGGTGCCGGGGGCCTGGAGCAGCTTACGGACCGAGGCCGCCAGTTCGGGGGCGCCCGGGGCCCCGTACCGCACCTTGTAGTAGTGCTCGGGGAAGCCCCAGAAGTCGTAGACCAGGGGGACGGGGTCGACCGCGCCGAGGGCGAGGGGGGCCTCCTCCCAGTGGGCGGAGACCATGAGGACCGCCTTGGGGCGGGGCAGGGTCGCGGACCAGGCGGCGAGTTCGCCGGGCCAGATCGGGTCGTCGGCGAGCGGCGGGGCCCCGTGACTCAGGTACAGGGCGGGCATGCGCTCGGCGGTGGCGGCGGACATAGGGGTGACTCCCTCAACACGCGCGACGCACACGACACGCGCGCCTCGGCGGGCCCGGTGGTCGCTTCTGTCTCCTTGGTTTCGCCTGGAGCTCCAGGCACTTGAGACTCCCTCCGACTCCCCAGTAGTTGAAGTCTCAATATTTCTTGTTTCACCTTACATCTCTATAGTTCAAATTTCAAGAACGAGCCTCGTACAGTGGACGTATGAAGACCGCATCCGCTGAGGAAGAACCCCGCTGGCTCACCGACGAGGAGCAGCGCACCTGGCTCGCCTATGTGCACGCCACATCCCTGCTCGAGGACCATCTCGACCGCCAGTTGCAGCGCGACGCGGGCATGCCGCACCTCTACTATCACCTGCTCGTGGTGCTTTCCTCGGCGCCGCAGCGGCGGCTGCGGATGACCGAGCTGGCGATGCGGACGAAGATCACGCGGTCGCGCCTTTCGCACGCCGTGGCCCGGCTGGAGAAGAACGGGTGGGTGCGGCGCGAGGACTGCCCGTCGGACAAGCGGGGGCAGTTCACGGTGCTGACCGACGACGGGTTCGAGATGCTCTCGAAGAGCGCGCCGGGGCATGTGGCCGCGGTGCGGCAGGCACTGTTCGACCGGTTGTCGGCGGAACAGCGAAAGGCCCTCGGCGAGATCATGGGGATCATCGCGGAGGGGCTTCAGCCGAGTGAGGCGGGTGCGGATTTGCCCTGGCTGCGGTAGCGCTCCGCCGGGTGAGCCGTGGGGCCCGTGGGGCTGCCGGTCGTCTGCGGCTGCGGGCCGACTGCGGCTGCCGGCCGACTGCGGCTGCGGGTCCTCCTGGGCCGGTCGCGCCCACGCAGCGGAGCAGCATATCGGCACAGGTCCGCGCGCCCCTGGAGGGGTGGGGCAGGGGGCTTCGCCCCTGCCC
>NZ_JBHVDX010000408.1:0-4458 GCF_042802555.1 Streptomyces sp. NPDC057474
GTCCGGTACAGGGAACGTACCGGACAGCTGTCCGCTTCGCGAGGCGCCGGGCGCGCCCGCGCCCGGCCCACGATCGACTGCGTGGCCGCCCGGCCGCCACCCGGGGCGCGACGCGAACGCCACGGAGCGCCTGCACCTGTCCCACCTGCGCCTGCGCACACTCCCGCGCCGACACGGAGTTCGGCCCCGCCCGTCCGTGAGACGAGCGGGGCCGTCCGGGCAGAACTCGCCAGCGGCGCGTGCCTGCGGCGGTGTCAGGCCACGTCGGTCCCGGCCGGGTCGAGGGCGGTGCGCAGGGCGGTGGCCATCAGTTCTATGGCCTCCTTGCCGGCCGGCACCGGGCCGGTGTGGGTGAAGTAGTGGTCGACACCCTCGAAGACCTGGTGGGCGACCGGGACGCCCGCGGCCTCCAGAGCCTTGGCGTAGGCATCGCCCTCGTCGCGCAGGCGGTCGTTCTCGGCGGTGATCACGAGGGCGGGCGGCAGCCCGGCGAGGTCGTCGGCCAGTCCGGGCGAGACCAGGGGATCGGCGAGGTCGGCCGGGTCCGGGACGTAGGCGGCGGTGAAGATCCGCATGAGCTGGGGGCTGAGCAGCGGCTTGGCGATGCGGGACAGCTTGGTTGCCGGGTCGGCGACCTGGTCGAGCGGCGCGGAGTCGATGATCTGGAGTCGCGGCGTGAAGGTGCCCCGGTCGCGGGCCGTACGGCAGACGCCGGCGGTCAGATTGGCTCCCGCGCTGTGTCCGCCCACGGCCACCCGCGAACCGTCCCAGTCGTGGGCCGAGCCGTTCTCGACGACCCACTCGGTGACGTCGTAGGCCTGGGTGACGGCGACGGGGAAGGCCCGCTGCGGGGCGACGGCGTAGTCCACGTTGATCACGACACAGCCGGCCGTGGCGGCTATGTAGCGGCAGATGTGGTCGTCCTGCTCGGGGCGGCCCACGATGAAGCCGCCGCCGTGGAAGTTGACGTACACGGGAGCGGCGGTGCCGACGGTGGCCGGCGGACGGTAGACGGTGCAGTCGACCGGCCCGGCGCCGGTCTCCACCCGAAGGGTTTCCGTCCGCTTCGGGATGTCGGCGAAGCGCAGGTCCTTGTGGACACGGGTCATGACGCCGCTGAGCAGCAGCTGAACCCCTCTGGCCTGGATTCTGGCACTGAACGGCATGATCGGCCCCACCCATCGCTACAACGTTGAATTAACAGGATTCCTGATGATGGACGCTGATCCTGTTTTATGCAACGGTGAGCGCGCCACTGCCGAACGGGGTCGGCTTCCGGTGGCGTCCGGGAGGGGCCGGGGAGGTCGAGGCTCGCGGGGGTCAGCTCCCGGCGGGGGCGAGGAGCACGAAGTCCGCGTTCGACGGGTCGAGGCAGACGGCCAGCCGGCCGATACCCTCCATGTCCTCCGGCCCCATCTGCACGCTGCCGCCGTTCCCGGTGACGGCGGCGACCGCGGCGTCGCAGTCGGTGACGGCGAAGACAGGGTGCCAGTAGGGCCGCCCGTCGGCCAGGGCGAGGTTCTCCGCGCGGAGTTCCATCAGGCCGCCCTGCATCCGCTCCTCGGGGAGTCCGGCGGGCGTGATGAGGTTGTACGTGCCTTTGCCGCCCGGGATGGGCATGTCGCCGAACTGCCAGCCGAAGACATCGCCGTAGAACTCCTTGGCGGCAGCGGCGTCGGTCGTGTACAGCTCGGTCCAGGACAGTGAGCCCGGCTCGTCCGCCAGCTCGAAGCCCTCGTTCTTGCCCGGCTGCCAGACGGCGAACTGGCCGCCCAGCGGGTCGCTGTACTGCGCCATCCGGCCCCAGTCGCCGAAGTCCCTCGGCGCGACCCGTACCGTGCCGCCGACGCGCTCCACTGCCTGGGTCGTGGCGTCCGCGTCGGTGACGGTGTAGTAGATCATCCAGGCCGAACGCGCGCCCTTCTCGGTGAGTTCACCCAGCCCGCCGACGATCTTGCCGTCCTTCCGGAAAGCTCCGCCTTCGCCCTCCATCTCCTCCCCCTCGCCCCCGCCCCCGCCGTCGCTCATGGACTCGTACTGCCAGCCCAGCACCGCACCGTAGAAGGCCGCCGCGGCCGGGACGTCGGGTGTGCCGAGGTCGAGCCAGCAGGGGGAGCCGGGAGTGAGGTCAGTGGTGATCACGGGATTCCCCTTCGCATTCGCGGGTCCTGTGATCTCAGCGTGACACCCGCCCCGGACGACCGCGCGTCGGCCACTGCGCGCGAGCGGGCGCGTTGCGGTCCGATCGGCTTCTGCGATGGACGTCCGAGGGACGGTCGGTGTTCGCCGGTGAGCACGTGGTGGCCTGCGCCACGCCTGCTGACGGATGTCAACCGACAGATGACGGAGGGCATTTCACGAGTTCGACGCCGCCTTCGGCCGGGGCCGGGGGTCCGGCACATCTCGCCCGACAGTGCCGTGGCAGGCAACGTCTGCCCGTGAAGGAGCGGCGACCGGCGCGTGCTCTCGGCGTGCCGGTCCAAGGCCCTCGTACTGGATGTACTTGGGTCTTCGGCCGGTGCGGCGAGAGTGCGTGCCGGGGGTCGCGACGGGGCGAACGTTGCCTGCCGCGGCACCAGCACGACGCCATGGCGGCCATGTGCCGGGCCGCCGCCGGTTTCAGCCCCGTTCCGGCCCACTGGGCACGGTCGGTGACCTCGCAGATCGCCATGGCCGGGTGCGGCCCCGGTGTCACCGCGGTCCCCGCCGTGCCCCAAGAGCCAAGCCCCGACAACCAAGCCCCGACAACCAGCCGGCCGCCTACGAGGCGTCGAGGTCGTCGGCGAAGTGCCGGAAGCCGTGGCGGTCGCGGTGGATGCCCCACAGGGTGTCGGCCAGGACGGCCGGGTCCTTCCTGTCGTGTCCGGGGACGATCGCGCCGGGGACGACCAGCTGGGCGACATGGATGCCCTCGGCCGCGAGGGTGTCGTGCAGCATGTGGCCGTACGCGCTCTCCGCCGCGAACGCGATGGACGTACCGGCCCGGTCGGGGTGCGGGACCACGGCCGTGCCGCCGTTGACGAAGAGGACGGTGCCGCGGCCGAGGGCGCGCATACCGGGCAGCACCTGCCGTACGGCGGCGACCGGACCGTAGACCGAGAACTCGATCGGGCCGACGAGGTCGGTGTGGCCGGTCTCCAGTACCGGCAGCATGAAGTCCCGGTGCGGCAACGGGCTGTACTGCAGAACCTCGATCGGTCCCAGCGCCGTGTGCGCCGCGTCGAGTGCGGCGGTCAGGGCCTCCGGGTCGCGTACGTCGGCGGCGAACCCCTGGGCCGTGACGCCCTGGTCGGTCAGATCGGCGGCGAGTGCCTCCGTCCGCTCCGGGTCGCGGGCGACGAGCGCCACGGCGAACCCCTCACGGCCGAAGCGACGGGCGACGGCCGCGCCGAGACCCGGCCCGGCTCCGATGACGGCGATGGTGGTCATGGCTTCCTTGCTTTCCTCGCGGAGGAGGCGGCCTCTCGTGCGAGTCCGACCTCAGGGAACGGGCTTGACGGTCTTCATCGTGACGTAACGCGCGTCGGCGAAGGGACGGTTCCGCGCGGCCTCGACCCGTGCCTGTCCCGGAGCTGTCAATGTTGGGCACTTTCTTGACGATGGTTATGTAAGCGCCTAAGTTCGCGGTGTCCTTCCCCCGGTCAAGGGAGACCGCGATGCCCTCATCCCCCGTCGCATTACCACCCCCGAGCCCCGAACGGGCCGAACAGGCCCTGCGCACAAGGCAGTTGCGTCGTGTCGCGCTCTCCGGTCTGCTCGGTACGGCCGTCGAGTTCTACGACTTCCTCGTCTACGGAACGGTCGCCGCGCTCGTCTTCGGCGAGCTGTTCTTCCCGGGCGCCGACCCGGCCGTCGGCACCATCGCCGCGTTCGGCACCTTCGCCGCCGGATATGTCGCCCGCCCCCTCGGCGGCATCATCTTCGGGCACTTCGGCGACCGGCTCGGCCGCAAGTCCATGCTGCTGCTGACCATGGGCCTGATGGGCGGCGCCAGCTTCCTCATCGGCCTGCTGCCCACCTACGACACCATCGGCGTCTGGGCACCCGTCCTCCTCATCACCCTGCGGGTACTGCAGGGCATCGCCATCGGCGGTGAATGGGGCGGCGCCACCCTCATGGTCGTCGAGCACGCCGGCGAGAAACGGCGTGGACTGTGGTCCAGCTTCACCCAGATGGGAGCACCGCTCGGCTCCCTGCTCTCCTCCCTCGTCGTGACGTTCGTCGTGGCCATGCCCCGCGACCAGTTCGCCGCCTGGGGCTGGCGCGTGCCCTTCCTGCTCAGCGTCGTCCTGCTCGGCGTCGGGCTCTTCGTCCGGCTGAAGGTGGTCGAAAGCCCGCTGTTCACCGAGGTGAAGAAGGACCGCGCGGAATCGCGGCTGCCGATCCTCGACGTACTGCGCCGCCCGCGCCCCCTGCTGCTGGCCTGCTGTGTCGGCATCGGCGCCTTCACCGCCCAGT
>NZ_JBHVDX010000409.1:0-4405 GCF_042802555.1 Streptomyces sp. NPDC057474
GGGGCGTTCGTGTTCGCGGGCGTGGTCATGAAATGGCTCCGAAACCGGGGGTGTGGACGCCGCCGAAGGCGACGTGGACGATCTTCGAATCGGTGTAGAAGGCGATGGAGTGGGCGCCGCCCTCGCGGCCGACGCTGGAGGCCTTGGGGCATCGGGAACACTCCAGGATCTGCGGACTCGGCCTGGTGAGGCTGAAGGCCGTCATTGCCCGATATCGCTGATCCGGTGTGGGGGAGTGGTCAGGCGGTGCTCACCGTCCCGCCCCGGGCCGCTGCTTTGAGGGTGAAGCCGGACGCGGCGACATCCCGGAGAGTCACGATGGCGCCGGAGGAGAGAATCCGTCGGGCCGCCGCATGGTCGCCCGGCCGGTTCACTGACTCCACCGTGACCAGGCGTTCCTCGCGGAAGACCAGGACGGAGAAGGCGCCGGCGTCGGGATCACCCAGGACGTGTGTCTGGGTGTGTCCCTGCCCCAGGCCGGCGATCCGTAGCCCGAGTCCTTTCTGGTCGCTCCAGAACCATGGCAGCGCGCGGAACTCGGACACCTCGCCGGCGGCGATCTGCCGGGCGACGTGCCTGGCCTGGTCCATGGCGTTCTGCACCGACTCCAGTCGT
This sequence comes from Streptomyces sp. NPDC057474, assembly GCF_042802555.1. NCBI lineage: Bacteria > Bacillati > Actinomycetota > Actinomycetes > Kitasatosporales > Streptomycetaceae > Streptomyces > Streptomyces sp. NPDC057474. The sequence continues at coordinate 616 of NZ_JBHVDX010000409.1, forward strand.
ATCGTCGTGCCTCCCGCGGTGTGGTGGGCACCGGGGAAGCGAGCGCAGTCGCCGACAGCGAACACCTGGGGATCCGAGGTGCGCAGTGTGCTGTCCACCAGGACGCCGTCTCGCACCGCGAGGCCCGCCCGCTCGGCGAGCTGCGTCTCAGGCAGTGACCCCGCACCGACCAGCACCAGATCGGCGGGATGGAGAGCCCCACGGGTCGTGCGGACCGCCGTGACCCGACCGGAGGATCCGACGAACTCGGTGGCACCGATGGACAGTTCGATTCTGACTCCACGGGCCGCGTGAGCCCCGGCGAAGAAGGCCGAGACCGGTTGGGTGACCGCCCGGCCCATCAACCGGTCCGCGGCCTCCAGCAGCACCACATCCTTGTCGGCGCAGGCCGAGGCGAACTCCAGTCCGATGAAACCGCCGCCCACGATCACGATCCGGCGGGCGTCGGACAGCTGCTCCCGCAGCACGCGGGCGTCACCCAGGGAGTGCAGCGGCAGCACCCCGGCCAGGCCCGTGCCAGGAAGACCGAGCACGCGGGGCCGGGCACCGGTGGCCAGGACCAGGTGGTCCCAGCCCAGCTCACCGCCGCCGGCCAGCCGCAGGCGCCGCTGCACGCGGTCGACATGCGTGACCCGCTCACCGGTGAGGAGCTCGATGCCGTTGGCGGCGTAGAAGCCGTCCGCACGAAGCCGTATCTGCTCCTCGGTGGCCGCGCCGAGGAGGATCGCCTTGGACAGCGGTGGACGCTCGTACGGCTGCTCGGCCTCGTCACCGACGAGCACCACGCGCCCGCGGTATCCCTCCTGGCGGAGTGAGGCCGCGACCTGGACCCCTGCCTGGCCCGCACCGACGATCACCGTGGTGGTCATCGCTGCTCCGGCGGCAGCTTGACGACCAGACCGTCCAGCCCTCCGGAGACGGGGAGCTGACAACTCAACCGGCTGCCGTCCACGCGAGGGGACACGGTGCAGTCGAGCATCTCGTCCTCCTCGTCGGTCAGCGGTGGGAGCCGGTCGGCGTCGGCCGGGTCGGTGTAGACGTGGCAGGTCGCGCACATCGCCGAACCGCCGCACTCCGCGACGATTCCGTCGATGCCGTGCGCGACGGCGGCCTTCATGACGCTGGAGCCTTCGGAGACGTCGAGCACGTGTCGACTGCCGTCCGGCCGAACGAAAACGATGGTGGGCATGAGTACTCCGAGTTCATGAAGTGGGCAGGTCCCTCCAGGCGTCTCCCAGGGGGCTGTGCGCTCTTGGGCCGTCACGGGTTCCAGCGGACCGGGAGATTCAGCAGGCCGCGGAAGACCCAGCCGCCCCAGCGGACCGGCTCGGTGTCGGACAGCCGCAGGCCTTCCAGGCGGCGCAGCAGCGTGGGCAGCGACACCTGGCCCACTTGAGCGCGCGCCGTCCAGGTGCCCAGGCAGAAGTGAGGGCCGCCGCCGAAGGCGAGGTGCGCTTTGGTGCGGCGGTTGATGTCGAACGTGTCGGGGGCGTCGAAGACCGTCTCGTCGCGGTTGGCCGAGGCGAGTACGACTCCGAGGCGGGCGCCGGCGGGAAGCATCGTCCCGCCGAGTTCCGTCTCCCGCGTCGTCTGCCGGGGATACATGCCGATCGGCGCCACCCAGCGAACCGACTCCTCGAAGACGTCGGCGAACCGCCGGGGATCGTCCCGCACTTGAGCAAGCTGCTCCGGGTGGGACAACAGCGCATAGGTGCCGACCGCGGTCGCGTCCCGCGGTTCGTTGAGGCCACCGCCGATGAACATCTTGATGTTGGCGCGGATCTGCTCCGGGGACAGCGGATCGTCGGCGTGCAGCATCGCGGAGATCACCGATGCGTCGGGGGTGCCGCGCAGGCGGGCGATGGCGGCATCGACCGCCTCGTCGACGCCGAGGGAGGCGGCCTCGGCGTGCTGCCAGACGACCGGGTCGTCGGCGTAGTTGCCGAGGCCGTCCATCATGGCTTGCGACCAGGTCTGCAGATCGGCTGCGGCCACCTCGCGCAGTCCCAGCACGGCGGCCAGACACAGCGCGGCCATGGGACCGGCGAAGTCCGTGAACAGATCGGCCTCGCCACGCTCGTGGAAGCCGTCGATCAGTTCGTCGGCCAGCTGCTGGAACACGGGGGTCCAGTGCTGCTTCACCATGCGCGGACGGAGCGCGGGCTCGGCGGCCTTGCGCTCGCGCAGGTGATCCGTCCCGTCCTTACGGAGCATGGTGTGGCCCATGACCCGGGTCATCAGCGAGTTCTGCTCGGCCGCGCTGAAGATCTCCGGATTCCGCTCCAGGTAGGCGATGTCGGCATACCGGGTCACCAGGTAGCGGTTGGCCGCCGGAACCCACGCCGTGGGCGAGCGGCGGAGCTCTTCGTAGACCGGGTAGGGGTCGTTCCAGAGATCCCGCAACTGGATGGTGTCCGTGAAGTCTCCGGCGATCTGTGCCATGGGTGCCTCCGCGACATGGTCCGTCTGGATGCGTCGAGACTCGGGCACGGTGGGCTATCTGAAAAGCACAGGTTTCCGGGAAGTTACAGCAGGAAAACTCATGAGAGGCCGGAAGCTTCGGGCTGCGGGGCCTCTGTGCAGTACTCGATGAATGCGGTGGCACGCTGGGTGAGGCTGGTGTGCCGCGGCCAGGCGAGCAGGACCGTGATCTGGTGTGCGGCCAGCTCGGTGATCTCCTTGGCCACGACCCGGAGTCCTTCGTACGTCCGGTCGTTGTACGGGCGCTGGATCAGAACGGCGTACCCCAGTCCGCGGCCAACCAGGGCGCGCGCCGTTTCGAAGTTGCTTGTGCGATGGCGTACGAGAGGTTGCACGCCGGCCTCCTGGCACAGCTGGAGCGTGTGATGCGCGCTCGGCGGTGAGTCGAGCAGCACCATCGGCTCCTCGGCCAGGTCGTGCAGGGCGACGGTGTCGGCACCGGCCAGCCGGTGATCCGCGGGAAGCAGGACGTACGGCCGGGTGGTGTGGAGTGCGACCCGGTCGATCTCCGGGAGCACGTCCATGTCGTACAGCACCGCGAGGTCCAGCTTCCCGTCCAGCATGCGTTGCTGCAGATCGTCCTGGGTGCGCTCCTCGAAGTCGATGGTGATCTGCGGAAACCGCTCACCGAACCCGCTCAGCAGGCGCGGCAGCACGGTCGGTGCGAGGGTCGGGTAGCACCCCAGCAGCAGCCGCCCGGACATACCCCCGACGGTGTCCGCCGCAAGATCCTCCGCCTGACCCAACAAGGCCCGTGCCTGGTTCAGCAGCCGCCTCCCCGACGGCGTCAACGTGATCCCGTGCGCCTTCCGCCGTACGCACAGCTGCACCTTCAGCGCCCGTTCCAACTCGCCCAGCGCCAACGACACCGCGGACTGGGAGATGTGCAGTCGCAGCGCTGCCCCGCTCAGCGTGCCCTCCTCGGCCACGGCGACGAAGTACACCAGCTGCCGCAAGGAGAATGCCGGAGGTTTCACGGGGTCCTCCATACAGACCTCCCGGGAGCCAGCGATGCCGTCAGGCACGGTGTGGGGCGGAAACGGGCGGGTTGCTCGAGCGGGGCGAGGGGCGTCCGCCGGTCGTCTCGCCGAAGGCCCGGGCCATGACCCGCCCATCGCGACGCTTGCACGCCTCATGCTAACGATTGGGGATGAGATCGAGGTCAGGGCGTGCGTGCTGGCCCGGCGGTTCGGCCAATATGTGATCAGCAGGAGGCCCGCCCTGCGTGTCCGCAGACCGGTCCGGCGATGGCGGTCTCCTGGCATGGGCCTCGGCTGCTGCCCGTCTGGGGCCGGCGGGCCGCAGCCGA
>NZ_JBHVDX010000410.1:0-4330 GCF_042802555.1 Streptomyces sp. NPDC057474
CCCTCGGTGAACCGGGCTCCGCCCGTCCCGTCTCAACCCGACGCCACGACCCAGTCGTACGCCTCCCGCGCCGTGAACTCCCCCTGCCCGCCCCGCACCGCCAGCCCCGCCGTCGCGAACGCCGGATCGTCGGCCCGGTCGGCGAGACAGGGAACCGCGACGCACCGCATCCCGGCCGCGTGGGCGGCGGCCGCACCCGGCGCCGCGTCCTCCAGGACGACACGACGAAGAGGTGTCCTTCCTCGGCACACCGACTGCCGCCCTGCTGATCGCCACGGCGTCCAAGGCACTCAACGGCCGCAGCCAGGTCCGCGCGGAGACCAGGTGTTCCGCTCCATCACCTTGCCCCTGCTGCGCCCGTCCCTCGCGCTCACCCTGCTCCTGTGCGTCACCGGATCGCTGTCGGCCGGGGCTGCGCCCAGGCGGCGGGCGGCCTCCAGGAACACATCGGGCGCCGGCTTGCCGCGGTCGACCTCCTCCGCCGACACGACGCTCCGCAGATACGCGTCGAGCCCGGTGCCGCCGAGGATCACCTCGATCGCCTCGCGCGACGACCCCGAGGCCACGGCCATGGGCACCCCCTCGGCCGCGAGCAGCTCCACGAGCTTCCGCATCTCCGGGCAGACCCGGGTGCCGGTGCGGGCCAGCTCCAGATAGTGGCGGTTCTTGTCCGCGACGATCGCCTCGACCGGTGCGGCGAGGCCGTACCGGTCCTTTCAGTCCGAGACCGTCTCCCGGATGCTGATGCCGACGTGGCGCTCATGGTCCGCCCAAGTGAAGCCGGTGACTCCGTGCTCGGCGAGGATGCGCAGGCTCGCTTCGTAGTAGTTCGGTTCGCTGTCCACGAGCGTTCCGTCGAGATCGAAGATGACCGAAGTGCTGCGGACAGTGCTCATGGACTCCAGGGTGCCAGGGGTCAGTTCCTCGCCGGCCGGCCCGCCGTCGAGCCGATCGACTCCACCAACGGCGACAGCCGGTACGGCACCCGCTCCCTGAGCGCCACCTCCGTTCGCGTGCGCACGACGCCCGGCAGGCTGATCAGCGCCTGGATCACGTCCTCCAGATGCGCGTTGTCCCGGGCCACGACCCGGGTGAGGAGATCGCCGCCGCCCGTGATCGAGAACGCCTCGATGATCTCCGGTACGGCCGCCAGCGCGTCCCCCACGTCGTCGAGGTGCCCCTGGGTCACCTCGATGTGCACGAAGGCCAGCACCGGGTGGCCGAGCGCGGCGGGGGAGAGCGACGGGCTCGTGCCGGTGATCACACCGTCGCGTTCCAGCCGGTCGAGGCGGGCCTGGAGCGTGCCCCGGGCGACGCCGAGGATGCGGGCGTACTCCCGCACGCTGGTGCGCGGCTGGTCCAGGAGCAGCCGCAGGATGCGGGTGTCGAGCTCGTCCACGGCCATGGTCCGTTGGCCTCCCTCTGTCATTCGGTGATCATGGAAAACTGTACCAATGGCCCAGTGAACCGCACGCCGGTTGAGCCACCGTGGCTCTGATGTTTTCCTGTTGCCCATCGATGGCGCCGCGCAGCGCAGGACGGCAATGAGGCCGGTCCGTGCCCGCGGCGCCATTTCCATGCCATTGCCATGCCGCGACGGCGTGGTCGATGTCTGAACGGGCTGAAGCGGAACGGGAGAGGGGCGGGCGGCGGTGAAGAGGATGTTCATGGCTCCGGACCCGGGGCTGCTGCGGCTGCGGGTCTCGCTGCGGGCGGTGCTCGGCATCGGTCTCGCGGTGACCGTGTCGGAGCTGGCGGGGCTGTCGCTGACCGCCTCGATCACGGGTGGACTCGCGGCGCTCCTCGCGCTCTTCACGGTCGCCGGTCCGACGGTGCGCGGCCAGGCGGTCACCACCGCACTGCTGCCGGCTGTGGGCTTCCCGGTCCTGGCCCTCGCGACGGTCCTGCACGACGTGCCGGCGCTGCGCGACGCGATCTGGCTCGTCGTGATCTTCTGCGGCGTCCATGCCCGCCGCTGGGGCCCACGGGGCCACGCGCTCGGCATCTTCGCCTTCATGACCTTCTTCGTCACCCAGTTCCTGCACGCCGTCCCCGGCCAACTGCCCGAGCTGTACACGGCGATGACCCTCGCGCTGGCAGCGTCCTCGGCCGTGCGCTTCGGTGCCTGGTGCGTCGAGCGGCGCACCCCGCCGACGGCGGCCCCCGCCCCGGGCGACGGCCGTGGACTCGCCCGGTCCACCACCCGCCAGGCCTTCCAGGCGAGTGCCGCCTGCGCCTTCGCGATGGCCGCCGGACAGGTCCTCTCGCAGGAACGCTGGTACTGGGCCGTCGGCACCGCCTGGTGGATCTTCGTGAACACCACCTCGCGCGGCGAGACCCTGGTCCGCGGCTTCCGACGCGTCCTCGGCACGGTCACCGGCATCCTCGTCGGTCTCCTGGTCGCCGTCCCCCTGCACGGCGCCCCGGCCCCCACCGCCGCGCTGGTCGCCGTCTGCGTGTTCGGCATCTTCTACACGGCCGCCGTGTCGTATTCCTGGATGATGCTCTGCGTCACCGTCATGGCGGGCCTGCTCTACGGTCTCCTCGGCGTCCTGGATCCGGCGCTTCTCGGCCTCCGCCTGGCGCAGACCGGGGTCGGCGCGCTCGGTGCCGCGCTCGCGGTGGCGCTGATCCTGCCGGTCACCACGCACGCCGTCACCGACCGGTGGGTGCGGCGGGCCCTGCACGCGGTGCACGGCTGCACCGCGACGGCGGCCCGGCGCCTGGCGGGAGACCCCGCCGCCGACCCGGCGCCGCGCGTGGCGGAACTGGAGGCACTCCTCGGGCGCGTACGGCTGTCCCTCGCGCCCCTGGTCCACCCGCTCAACCCGCTGCTACCGCGCAAGGAACGGGCCCGCCGGGTGCTCGCCCTCCTCGACGACTGCGCCCGGGAGGCCCGCGGCCTCGCCGCCGTCGCCGCCGACCCGGACGCCTCCCACGACGCCCGCCTCACCGCCGCCTGCCGCCGCGTCGAGTCGGCCGTCGAGGCCCTGGTCGGCGCCGTACCCGAGCGACCCGCCCCGGCGCCCGCCGGCGTCCCGCACCCCGGCCATCACCCCGGCGCGGAACAGGCCCTCGCGCACCTCCACGGCCTGGAACGCGCCCTCGCGGACCTCGCCCAGCCCCTGCGCGGCTCCTCCCTCGTACAGACTTTGGTCTAGACCTCCTGCTACTGTTCGCCCGCACGGCAGGCGAGCGGGAGGGGACGGCAGTGACAGCAGCGGGTCAGGCGGCGGACGCACGGCGGCCGAGGCGGGCCTACATCGGATCGTTCACGTCGGCGGGCGGCCTCGGCGTCCTCGTCGCCGCCGTGGACGAGGCGAGCGGCGCGCTGACCCTCCTCGGCGGCGCGGACGACGTCCCCGACCCGTCCTACCTCGCCCTCTCGCCGGTCGGGGACACGCTCTACGCGGTCAGCGAGCGGCCCGAGGGAGCCGTGGCCGCCTACCGGGTGACGGGCGACAAGCCCGAGTTGACGGGGCCCCCGGTGGCGGTCGGCGACGGCCCCACCCACCTCTCTCTGCACGCCGGCCATGTGCTGACCGCCGACTACGGCTCCGGCAGCGTCACCGCCGTCCCCCTGCGCCCCGACGGCACCCTCGCGGCCCCCGCCTCCGGAACGCTCCGGCACACCGGATCGGGGCCCGACCCACGTCGCCAGCAGGAACCGCACGCCCACCAGGTGCTGCCCGACCCGAGCGGCCGGTGGTTCCTCGGCGTCGACCTCGGCGCCGACTCGGTGCGGGTGTGCGCGCTGGAGGACGGCGTCCCCGTCGTGCGTCACGAGACGGCGCTGCGGCCGGGCTCGGGACCGCGCCACCTCGCCTTCCACCCGGGCGGGCCGGACGGATCGTGGGTCTATGTGCTGAACGAACTCGCCCCCACGGTCACCGTGTGCCGCTGGAACGCCTCTGACGGCCTGCTGGAGGCCCTGGGGGAGACTCCGGTGCTCCAGGGGGCCCCGGAGGGCGACGCGTACCCCTCGGGCGTCGTCGTGTCCCCCGACGGCCGCTTCGTATGGACGGCCACCCGTGGCACGGACGTGCTCTCCGTGCTCGCCGTCGAGGGCGACGGGCTGCGCCTGGTCACGACCGTGCCCTGCGGCGGCCACTGGCCGCGCGCCCTCACGTACGCGGCCGGGCAGCTGTACGTGGCCAACGAGCGCTCCGGCGACGTCACCTGGTTCACGGTCGACCCCGACACGGGCGTACCGGCACGCGGCGGTTCGATCGAGGCGCCCGCGGCTTCCTGCGTCGTCCTGGACGTCTGAGGAGGCCTGTACGGAGACCGGCACACCGGCACACACCGGCATACGTACGGCCGAGGGCCC
>NZ_JBHVDX010000411.1:0-4309 GCF_042802555.1 Streptomyces sp. NPDC057474
GGTCACGGTGGCCGCACGCACGGCCGGGGAAGCGGAAGGGCTGTGGCGGAGGGGCGGGAGCGTTGCCCCCTCCGCGGGGTCAGGAGGCTGCCGGGACCTTCTTCCTGAGCGCGATCCGTATCTGCTGACCGTTCTCGCCGGTGATCATCATCACGGAGGGAGTGGAGTGGGTGGGCGGCATCGCGCGGAGCTTCATCTGGTCGGCGACCCGCTCCTCGTAGTACTCCCGGCTCGCGGGCACCGCGTTGGCCCGCAGGGAGGGCATCGGGCGCCGGCCGACGGGCCAGTCGATGACGTCGTTGCCCGGCAGGTACTCGCCGTCCTCGGGGAGCAGTGTGCGGGGCCGGTTGATCGTGTAGACGTTCTCCAGGTGCTCGAAGGCGTGGCCCACACCGGGCGGGATGAGCAGGTAGCGCTCCGGGTCCGGGAAGAAGGTGAACGAGACGTCGGCTCCGTAGGTGGGCGAGTCGACGCGGGTGTCGATCAGGTGAAGGGTGACCTCCTGGTCACGGGGGCCGACGAAGGTCAGCCGGTCCTCCTGGCCGAGGTGGATGCCGTACGCGTCGTGCGTGTAGCGGTCCTCGCCGTGGTCGATGAAGTACAGCGGGTGGCGGTCCAGGAGGGCGGAGAAGCCGGACTCGGCGCCGCTGCGGATCACCGGGTGCCGCACCCAGCCGACACCGAACACGCCGTCGAAGGACTCCCAGTTCTTCCTGCCGTCCTTCGGGAGGGGCCGACGCAGCTCGACCCGGCGGACGGTGCCGTCGGCGAGGCGGACGTCGCGGGTGACCGGGTACTCGTAGGCGACCTTCGGGATCATCGCCCGCTGCTGCGCCGCCACCATGTCGTACCAGAGTTCGTCGGCGGGGTGGGTGTTGGGCTTGTACAGCGGGAGGTCCTCGTCGGACACGTTGAGCGGCAGGTTGATGATGTCGGCGTCGGGCTGCCAGTCGAGGGAGCCGTGCACCCACTCCTTCGGGTCCGGCAGGAACAGCTCGTAGGAGTTGATCGAGTTCACGAACTCCAGGCCGTCGAAGGTGTGTGCCACGCCGGGCGGGATGTACAGCGCCCGGGCCGAGGCCGGGGACCACGTGTGCGTCTCCCGGACGCCTGCGGTGGGGGAACCCTCGCGGCAGTCGATGAAATAGCCGGTGATGCTGCGGGTGCTGGGGCCCATGAAGGTCAGCCAGTCGGCCTGGCCGAGGTGAATTCCGTAGTGCCCGTAACTGAATTCCTTTTCGCCGTGGAAAACCAGGGTCGCGGGCCGCAGGGTGGGAAAGGGGACGACGTAGGAATCGTTCCCGTTCTCGATCCGCCAGTTCTCGCGCCAGCCCAGTCCCTCGATGGCGAACGACTCGTTCACAACAGTCCTTCCTTTCCTGAATGTGCGGCCTGGGAGGCGGGGGCGGGCAACCGTGTGCCCGCCCCCTGCCGGTCCTTCGCTCAGCCGAGGACCTCGACCTCGTAGCCGGCGGCCTCGGCGGCGGCGCGCAGCTCGTCGATGGACGTGGTCGGCAGCTCCTCGAAGATCTCCGCGACGGCCGCCTGCTTGATGCCGGCCAGCGAGGCGGAGAGTCGGGAGGCCTGGTCGGCACCCTCGAACTTGTTGAAGGCGAGGGTGGTCAGCAGGTTCTGCAGCGCCTCGTCACCGGAGGCGGAGGCCTCGCGGAGCTTCGCCAGCGTCGCGTCGTCGACCTTGCTGAAGTCGGCGTCGAACTCGGTGCCGTTCGCGTAGAGAGCGGCGAGCATCTGCTGGGCGGAGGTGGTGGCGTTCATGGTGGGCTCCTTATTCGCGGCGATGAATTTCACGGGTTCCGTTTTCTTTTTCTTTCCGGCCCCCGTGCTGATGTATTAATTTCAGCAGCCCCGGGGTGCCCGGTCAATTAATTCTCGATCGGCTTCGGGAATCGCGGGGTTCGGACATTCCGATGGGTCGTGGTTCAGGGTCGGGGCGGCGGTCGGCCGGAAATTCAGGCGGCTATTCGATCGGCTTCTCCGGTCAGGAATTCACTGACTTTGTCCACGAAGACTCGCATTTCTCTGGTCAGCCGTGTTCCGCGGCGCCACAGGAGCTGGGTGCTGACCTCGAAGGGAGGCCGCCAGGCGAGCGGGGCGAGGACACCGGTGTCGATGTCGTCCGCCACGGCCACGGCGGGCAGCAGGGCGATCCCGAGCCCGGCTGCCGCCCAGCGCTTCGCGGACTCCACGGTCCCGGACTCCAGCAGCGGCACGGGCTCTCGCCCGCCCCACAGCTCCCGTTCCAGCAGCCTGCGGCAGCGCGGCCCCGCCTCGGGCACCAGGAGGGGCGTCTCCCGCAGCTGGTCCGCGGTCACCAGTCGGCGCGCGGCCAGCAGATGGTCCGGGCAGACGACGGCGACCAGGGGCTCGGTGCGCAGCACGACGCCCTCCATGCTGGCGTGGCGGGTCTCCACGTCCATCACCAGCCCGAGGTCGAGGGCGCCCCGGCCGAGTGCCTGGACGGTCTCCTCGCCGGAACCCGGCCGCAGCACCACTTGCAGTCCCGGGTGGCGGTGATGGAAGAACTCCAGCATCGGTGGCATGCGGTAGGTCGCGATGCTCTCCATGGTTCCGACTAGGACCCGGCCGGCCGGCTCACTGCCGCCCCTGGTCGCACTGCGGGCCTCGTCGGCCAGGGAGAGCAACTGCTCGGCGTACGGCAGGAACCGTTCCCCGGCCTGGGTGAGCCGGACGCTGCGGCCCGAGAGCCGCTCGAACAACTCGATGCCGAGTGCGTTCTCCAGGCCCCTGATCTGGCCGGTGACGCTGGACTGGGCGTAGTTGAGCTCCGCTGCCGCCCGGCTGAAGCTGAGCAGGGTCGCAGCTTTCTGAAAGGTCGTGAGCTGGCGGATGTCCACGTGGTCCTCCTGGGTCGAAGTCGCGCCGCCTGCCGGTCAGTCGCTGTACGTGTCCCCGTCGCCCCCCTCGCCGGGGCCGGCCTCGGCCAGTTCGCGGGCGACGGCGGCGATGTCCGCCAGTAGTTCGTCGATCTCCGCCTCGGTCGTCGCCGGGTTGAGGAAGACGAGCTTGAGGTGGACCCGGGGTTCGCCGTCCGGGCCGGCCACCTTGGTGCGGGCCACGAGCGCGCGTCCCCGCGCCATGAGCGTGCGCCGGACCGCGGCGTTCCAGGCGCTCTCGTCGGCCACGCCCCGCGCGGGCGGCCGGCAGCGGAAGATCACCGTGCTGAGCAGCGGCTCGGCCAGCAGGTCCAGGTCTGTGCCGGCCGTGATGCGGGCCGCCGCGTACCGGGCCAGGCCGTGGCACCGGTCCACCCAGGCGCCCATGCCCTCCCGGCCCAGCGTCAGCAGGGACGCGGCCATCTTGAAGGCGTCCGAGCGACGCGTGGTCTGCATCGAGGTGCCCAGCAGCGCGGTGAAACCGGCCGCCTCGTCGTCCGCCGGGTTGAGGTACACGGCCTGCTGGTCCAGGCACCGCAGGTGCTGCTCGTCGCGGACCAGGAGAACGCTCGACGAGGCCGGCGTCCAGCCGAACTTGTGCAGGTCGAAGGCGACGGAGTCGGCGCGGTCCAGCCCGGTGAGGAGCGGGGAGAGCGAGGGGGAGAACAGCGCCCCGATGCCGTACGCCGCGTCGACGTGCAGCCACACGTCCCGCTCGGCGGCCAGGTCGGCCAGCTCGGGCAACGGGTCGTAGGAACCGCGGTCCGTCGTGCCCGCCGTCGCGACCAGGGCCAGCGGGAGCTCGTCGGGGCCGAACCGGTCGAGGATGCGGCGCACTTCGGCCACCCGCATCCGGCCGAGATCGTCCACCGGCACGGGCACCACGGCGTCCTGGCCGAGCCCGAGGAAGCCGGCCGCGCGGGCCACAGAGAAGTGGGCGGCCGCCGAGCACAGGATCCTCGGCCCGACCCGCAGACCGGTCAGGCCCGAGCGGGACACCTCGCCGCTCTCCCGCAGCGCGTGCTCCCTGGCGACCAGCAGGCCCATCAGGTTGGAGATGCTGCCGCCCGGTGTGAGGGTGCCCGACGCCCCGGCGCCGAAGCCGGCCCACGACGCCATCTCCGCGATCAGCCGCCGCTCCAGCTGCAGGGCGAAGGGACCGCTCTCCCAGGAGTGCAGGGACTGGTTGAGGGCGGCGGCGAGCAGCTCGGCGGCGACGGAGGCGGCCGTGGGCGCGCACTGCATGCGGGACACGGCGGCCGGGTGCGCGAGGTCGGCCGCCCCGGCGGCGTACGCCTCGAACAGCTCGGTCACCCGCCCGGAGCTCGGGTTCTCGGTGAGGAACGCGCCCCCGTCGAGGAACCGGCCCATCGCGGCGGCGGCCGCCCCGGGGC
>NZ_JBHVDX010000412.1:0-4301 GCF_042802555.1 Streptomyces sp. NPDC057474
GGGGCGAACCACTGCAAGGGGGGCTCATGAGACGAAGAGCTCGTTCGATCCTCGCCGCCGGCGCGCTTCTGCTGGGCGGTGGTGCGGGACTAGCACCGCTGGCCCAGGCGGCCGAGAACGAGGGTTCCGAGGCGGAGGAAGTCAAGGTCTTCCGCGCCGAGGTGACGAAGAAGCAGATACCGCTGCTGCTCGCGGCCGGGCAGGACGGTCACGAACTCAGCGAGCAGGCGCCGGAGAAGGGCACCGCGTCGGTCGAGGTCTACCTCACCGACAAGCAGGCGGACGCCCTCGGGGAGCAGGGCGTCGAGCTTGAGGAGCACCGGCTCACCAGCAAGGCGGAGGCGCGTGTGGCCGCCGCCGGCGACGGGGTCTACCGCCCCTACAGCGGTGCGGGCAACCTCAAGGAGGAGATCCTCCGGACGGGCCAGGAGAACCCGTCCCTGACCAAGGTGGTCTCCCTCGGCAAGTCCCTCCAGGGCCAGGACATCCTCGCGGTCAAGCTGACCAAGAACGCGAAGAAGACCAAGGACGGTGCCAAGCCGTCCGTGCTGTACCTGTCCAACCAGCACGCGCGTGAGTGGATCACGCCGGAGATGACCCGGCGTCTGATGCACCACTACCTGGACAACTACAAGACGGACAAGCGGATCAAGAAGATCGTCGACTCCACCGAACTGTGGTTCGTGATCTCGGCCAACCCGGACGGCTACGACTTCACCCACCGCGACGCCGACAACCGCCAGTGGCGCAAGAACCTGCGGGACGTCAACGGCGACAACGCCATCACCGTCGGCGACGGCGTCGACCTCAACCGCAACTTCGCCTACAAGTGGGGCTACGACAACGAGGGTTCGTCCCCGTTCCCCACCAGCGAGACCTACCGCGGCGGCGGCCCCAACTCGGAGCCCGAGACGCAGGCCCTGGACGCCTTCGAGAAGCGCATCGGCTTCGAGTACGGCATCAACTACCACTCGGCCGCCGAACTCCTCCTCTACGGGGTCGGCTGGCAGGTGGCCAGCCCCACCCCGGACGACGTGCTCTACAAGTCGCTGGCCGGGACACCGGAGAACTCCGCGATCCCCGGTTACCGCCCCCAGCTGTCCTCGGAGTTGTACACCACCAACGGCGAGGCGAACGGTCACGCGTCCAACGTCAACGGCGCGGCGATGTTCACCCCCGAGATGTCGACGTGCCAGACCGTGTCGAACATCGACCCGGACGACGCCTGGAAGCCCGAGGACTGCGCCTCGGTCTTCACATTCCCGGACGACGAGAAGCTGATCCAGCAGGAGTTCGAGAAGAACGTCCCGTTCGCGCTCTCCCTCGCCGAGTCCGCGGCCAAGCCCGACCAGCCGAAGTCCTCGGTCGGCATCGACGCCCCCGACTTCTCCCCGGCCGGCTTCACCACGTCGTACTCGCGCGGCGCCGACCAGGAGATCTCCGTCGTCGCCCGCAAGTCCGTGCGCGACAAGGAGCTGAAGTACCGGATCAACGGCCGCGGCCGTACATACGACCAGACGCTCAAGTCCTGGAAGGGCGGCGAGACGTTCGGCGGTGAGGACAACCTCTACTTCGACGAGTACCGGGCCAAGGTGCAGGACGGTGAGCCGGGCGACAAGGTCGAGATCTGGTTCACCGGCGAGACGAAGAGCGGCAGGCCCACCACCAGTGAGCGCTTCACGTACACGATCGCCGAACGCCCCAAGGCCGACACGCTCGTCGTCGCCGAGGAGGGCGCGACCGCGACCCGGACACAGGCCTACGTCGACGCGCTGAAGGCCAACGGCAAGAAGGCGCTCGTCTGGGACGTCGCGACCCAGGGCGCACCCGACGCGCTCGGCGTACTGAGGCACTTCAAGACCGTCGTGCACTACACGGGCGCCGTCCGGCCGGGCGTCGCCACCCAGCTCGAACTGCGCGCCTACCTCAACGAGGGCGGCAAGCTGATCGAGGCGGGCGAGAGCGCCGGCGGCGCCGTCGACCTCGGCGGCGGCACCCTGTCGAACGACTTCAGCCAGTACTACCTGGGCGCCTACAGCCGTACCTCCCTGCCGAACGCCACCGCCTTCGCCGGCCTCGGCAAGCTCGACGGCTTCACGGGAACGCTCGGCGACGCGCCCGGGAACCCGCTGAACACCGCCGGATCGTTCGGCGTCACCTCGGACGCCCTGCCCGTGGAGACGTTCCCGCAGTTCGCGAGCGCCGGCGCGGGCCAGTACCCCGGGACCGTCAACCCGTACGGCCCCTACGAGGGCGCGTCCATGGCGGCCGCCACGCACACCGACTACGCCTGGAACCGCCTCACCCGCACCATCGATCTCACCTCGGTGAGCGCGGCCGACAAGCCCACCCTGCGCACCCAGCTCCTGTGGAGCACCGAGGAGGGCTACGACCACGCCCTCCTGGAGGCGCACACGGCCGGGGTGGACGACTGGACGACGCTGCCGGAGGCCGGCGGCGCCACCTCCACCACCGTGCCCACCGAGTGCGAGGCCGGATACCTCCTCCAGGGCCACCCGGCCCTGAAGCGGTACCTGACCCTGGGCTCCGGAGGGTGCACGCCGACCGGCACCAGCGGCTCCTGGAACAGCTTCACCGGGGCCTCGGACGGCTGGCAGCAGGTCGAATTCGACCTGTCCGCGTACGCCGGGAAGACGGTCGAGGTGTCGCTCGGCTACGTCACCGACCCCGGCTCCGGCGGTCGCGGCGTCCTCGCCGACAACGCCACCGTCGTCATCGGCGGCACGGCCGGCGCGGTGGAGGGCTTCGAGACGTCGCTCGGCGCCTGGACCACCCCCGGCCCGCCCGCGGGAAGCCCGGCGGTCGTGAAGGACTGGGGCCTGTCGGGTGAACTGTTCAAGACCTTCGGCGCGGTCACCACGGACGACACCGTGCTGCTGGGCTTCGGCCTGGAGCAGGTCCCCGCGGCGGCCGACCGCAAGGCATTGCTCGGCAAGGCGCTGGCGGCTCTGAAGAACTGAGCGCCGACTGCGCGCACCGGGTGACGAAAGGCCTCGTGAGCGGCCCTCCGGGCGTCTGGAATCAGATGATCGGGGGGCCGCTCAAAAGGTAATCACCTTGTAAAACCAGGGCGGTCCGTACCCCTACTGGCGAGTACGGACCGCACCGGCATGTATAGGGCATCTCGATGTCACTCGACGGGCCCCGGGGAGGTAGGGTCGTAGGCGGTCGGGGACATCCCATACAGCTCGCCGGCACTGCGCCGGCGTACCAACGAGGAGATCGGTTCGTGACGATCCGCGTAGGCATCAACGGCTTTGGCCGCATCGGTCGTAACTACTTCCGCGCGCTGCTGGAGCAGGGTGCAGACATCGAGATCGTGGCTGTCAACGACCTGGGTGACACCGCGACCACCGCTCATCTGCTCAAGTACGACACCATCCTGGGCCGCCTCAAGGCCGAGGTGTCGCACACCGCCGACACGATCACGGTCGACGGCCACACCATCAAGGTGCTCTCCGAGCGCAACCCCGCCGACATCCCGTGGGGCGAGCTGGGTGTCGACATCGTCATCGAGTCCACCGGCATCTTCACGAAGAAGGCCGACGCCGCGAAGCACCTCGCCGGCGGCGCCAAGAAGGTCCTCATCTCGGCTCCGGCCAAGGACGAGGACATCACCATCGTGATGGGTGTCAACCAGGACAAGTACGACGCGGCCAACCACCACGTCATCTCCAACGCCTCCTGCACCACCAACTGTGTGGCGCCGATGGCCAAGGTCCTCGACGAGAACTTCGGCATCGTCAAGGGTCTGATGACGACGGTCCACGCGTACACCAACGACCAGCGCATCCTGGACTTCCCGCACTCGGACCTGCGCCGCGCCCGCGCCGCCGCCGAGAACATCATCCCGACCACCACGGGTGCCGCGAAGGCCACCGCGCTGGTCCTCCCGCAGCTCAAGGGCAAGCTCGACGGCATCGCGATGCGCGTCCCGGTCCCGACCGGATCGGCCACCGACCTGGTCGTGACGCTGCAGCGCGAGGTCACCAAGGACGAGGTCAACGCCGCGTTCAAGAAGGCCTCCGAGGACGGCGACCTCAAGGGCTACCTGGCCTACACCGAGGACCAGATCGTCTCCTCGGACATCGTCAGCGACCCGGCCTCCTGCACCTTCGACTCCTCCCTGACCATGGTCCAGGAGGGCAACTCGGTGAAGATCCTCGGCTGGTACGACAACGAGTGGGGCTACTCCAACCGCCTCGTCGACCTCACGGTCTTCGTCGGCGAGCAGCTCTGACCGTCAGAGCAGGCACCTCCGTGTGAAGGCAGGGCCCGTG
>NZ_JBHVDX010000413.1:0-4291 GCF_042802555.1 Streptomyces sp. NPDC057474
ACGGCCGCTGCTGGAGGGCCACCCGGACGCGGGCATCGCCGCCGTCAACGGGCCGCGCTCCGTGGTGATCTCCGGCACCGAGGCCGCCGTCGCCGAGATCTGCGACCACTTCGCGGCATCCGGCAGGCGCGTCACCCGGCTGCGGGTCAGCCACGCCTTCCACTCACCGCTGATGGACCCGGTGCTCGACGACTTCCGAACCGTCGCCACCAAAATCTCCTACGCCGAGCCACGTTTGCCCGTCGTCTCCGCCCTGACCGGCGAGCCCGCGACGCCCGGCCTGCTCACCGACCCCGAGTACTGGGTCCGGCACGTGCGCGAACCGGTCCGCTTCCACGACTGCGTGACGCGGCTCCACGGTCTCGGAGCCCGCCGGTTCCTGGAAACCGGACCCGACGGCCCCCTCAGCACGCTCGCCGAGACGGCCCTCGCCGGGACAGCGCCGGACACCGCGGACGAGGCGCTGTTCGTCGCCGCCGTCCTGCGCGACAAGCCCGAGGCGGAGCGCCTGCTCATGGCCGTCGGCGCGCTCTTCGCGCACGGCGCCGAACCCGACTGGGCCGCGCTGCTGCCCGGCGCCCGCACCGTGCCGCTGCCCACCTACGCCTTCCAGCGACAGAGGTTCTGGCTGCCGACCGTGACCCCCGCGGGCGGCCCCGCCGGCGCCGGCCTGCGCACCGCGGACCACCCGTTCCTCGGCGCCGAGGTCACCCGCGCGGGCTCCGACGACCTGCTGTTCACCGGGCGTCTGTCCCTGCGCAGCCATCCCTGGCTCGCCGACCACACCGTCCTCGGCCAGGTCATCCTGCCCGCCACCGGCTACCTCGACCTCGCCGTGCACGTCGGCGACCGCGCCGACTGCGGCCACCTGAGCGAACTCACCCTGCTCAGCCCGCTCGTCGTCCCCGCCGAGGGCACCGTCGACCTGCAGGTCACCGTCGACGCCGCCGACGAGACCGGGCAGCGCGCCTTCGCCGTGTGGTCCGCGCCCGCCGGGAACGACGGCGACTGGCAGCGGCACGCCCAGGGCACCCTGGCCCCACGTTCCCCGTCCGCCCCCGCCGACGACCTGGCCGCCTGGCCGCCGCCCGGCGCCGAGGCCGTCCCCGCCCAGGACCCCTACGCGGCGTTCGCCGCCGCCGGGTTCGCGTACGGGCCCAGCTTCCAAGGCCTCGGCACCGTCTGGGAGCGCGGCGAGGAGGTGTACGCCGAGGCCACGCTGCCCGAGCCGTACCGAAAGGACGCCACGAGGCACGCGCTGCACCCGGCCCTGCTCGATGCCGCCGTCCAGGCGCTCCTGGTCCGTCGCCCCGGCTGGCAGGGCGACGACGAGGCGACGGCGCCCATGCTGCCGTTCGCCTGGACCGGACTGACCCTGCATGCCACCGGTGCGACCGCGCTGCGGGTGCGGCTCACCCCGGCGGGCCACGACCACGGCTACCGGGTTCTCGTCACCGACACCACCGGGCAGCCCGTCGCCACCGCCGACGCGATCACCCTGCGCACCGTGTCCGCCGCGGCCGGCACCGGGGCAGGCCGGCCCGAACTGCTGCGCCTGGACTGGCAGGAAACCCTCCCGGCCCCCGAGCCGCCGCGCCCGCAGACGATGCGCTGGATCGTGCTCGGCACCGGCGACGACCGGGCGGCCGCCGCACTCGACGCGGCCGGTGTCCACCTGGAGACCTACGCCGATCTGGAAGCCCTCGGCAAGGCCGTCGACACCGGCATGACCATGCCTGACGTGGTCATCGTGGCTCCCGCGCCGCACCGCACGGGCGGCCCCGGCATGCCCGAGACGGTCCGCGGCCACCTGGCCCGCGCCCACGAGCTGATGTGCGGCTGGCTGGCCGACGACCGGTTCACCGACTCACGGCTGGTGTTCGTCACCCGGAGCGTGGTGACCGCGGGCCGTGACACCGGGACCCCGGACGTCGCGGGCGCCGCCCTGTGGGGCATGGTCCGCTCCGGCCAGGCCGAACATCCGGGCCGCTTCCAGCTGGTGGACCTGCCCGGTGACGCCGAGGACGCCGACGGTACGGCCCTGTTCGCCGCCGTCGCCCGCAAACGCCCGCACAGCGCGGTCCGCGACGGCCGTGTCCTGCACCCCGACGCCGCCCCCGCCGCCACCGGCGCGGGCACCCCGGACCTCGCCGCGGGTACGGTGCTCGTCACCGGCGCCACCGGCACTCTCGGCCGGGCCGTCGCACGCCACCTCGTCACCCGGCACGGCGTACGGTCCCTGCTGCTGGTGTCGCGGCGCGGTCCCGGTGCCGACGGCGCCGACACCCTCGTCGCCGAACTCACCGCACTGGGCGCCCAGGTGTCCCTGGAGGCCTGCGACGTCGCCGAACGTGCCGACGTGGAGCGCCTGGTGACACGGCTGCCCGCCGGCGCACGGCTGACCGGCGTCGTCCACGCGGCCGGGGTCGCCGACGACGCCGTCCTCACCGCTCTCGACGGCGCCCGCTTCGAAACCGTGCTGCGGCCCAAGGCCGACGGGGCCTGGCACCTGCACGATCTCACCGCCCGCCTCGACCCGGCCGCGTTCGTGCTGTTCTCCTCCGCCGCGGGCACCTTCGGCGCCCCCGGCCAGTCCAACTACGCCGCCGCCAACGCCTTCCTCGACGGTCTCGCCGCGCTCAGGCACTCCCTCGGCCTGCCGGCCACGTCGGTCGCCTGGGGCCTGTGGGACGACGACAGCGGCATCACCGCCCGCCTGTCCCACGCCGACCGGAGCCGTCTGGCCCGCGGCGGTCTGCGCCCCCTGGCCACCGAGGACGCCCTCGACCTCCTCGACGAGGCCCTGTGCGCCACCGAACCGGCGGTGATCGCCGTCGCCACCGGCTCCGGCCGGGCCGGAGTGCGGGCGCTGCTGCGGCCGGCCGCCCCGGCAGCGGCCCGCCGGACCGTGGCCGGCCCCTCGGGACCGGCCGCCGCGCCGCTCCTCGCCGGACGCGGCCCCGAGGAGGGCCGCGCCCTGCTGCTCGGCATGGTGCGCGACCTCGCCGCCACCGTCCTCGGACACGCCACCGCCGACGAGGTGGAGGCCGACCGGCTCTTCACCGAGCAGGGCTTCGACTCCCTCACCGTCGTCGAACTGCGCAACCACCTCGCCACCGCGACCGGTCTGAAGCTGGCCCCGACCCTGCTGTTCGACCACGCCAGCCCCGAGGCCCTCGCCACCCACCTGCACCGGAGGCTGGGCGAGCAGCCGTACGAGGACGCGGGCACGGCCCGGACGGCAACCGCCGGGCCCGAGGCACGGGCCGAGGACACCCTCGGCGGCCTGTTCAAGAAGGCATGCCTGGACGGCCGCGTCGACGACGGCTTCACCCTGCTCCACGCCGCGGCGGGACTGCGGCCCACCTTCACCTCACCGGAGGAACTCGACACCCTCCCCGGCGCGATCCGCCTCGCCACCGGTGACACCACCGCACCGCTGGTCTGCTTCAGCTCCTACGTCGCCCTCGCCGGAGTCCACCAGTACGCCCGGTTCGCCTCCGGCTTCCGCGGCCGACGCGACGTGTGGGCACTGCCCACGCAGGGCTTCGGCACCGGGGAGGCGCTGCCCGCCACCTTCGACGCCGTCGCCGACCTGCACGCGGACGCCGTGCGCCGCACCGTCGGCGACGCCCCGGCGGTCCTGCTCGGCTCGTCCTCCGGCGGCATTCTCGCCCTCTCCGCCGCCCGGCGGATGCAGGAGCGCGGGTCCGCGCCGGCCGCCGTCGTCCTGCTGGACACGTACATGCCGCGCGCGGACTCCCCGTTCCTGCGCTTCTCCCAGCAGATGCTGGGCGGCATGTTCGAACGGGAGTCGATGTTCGCCCACATGGACTCCGACCGGCTCACCGCCATGAGCTGGTACGTGTCGATGATCGGTGAGTGGGAGCCGGGCCCTCTGGACTGCCCCGTCCTGCTGGTGCGTTCCAGTGAACCCCCGGTGCCCGCGGAACCCGGAACGCGGATGCGGCCCGAGGAGTGGCAGACGTCCTGGCACCGGGCCCACACCGTCCTCGACGTCCCCGGCAACCACTTCACCATGATGGAGACCTACGCCCGCTCCACCGCCGAAGCCACCGACGACTGGCTCACCGACCGCGGCGTCTGACCTGCGCCCGCCCCACGCCAAGGGCCCGCCTCCTCCTGACAGAGGGCGGGCCCTTGGTTCTGCGTGTGGTTCTGCGTGGGCACGCCAGGCCGGCCGCACATGGTCAAGACGGTTCACCCGGTGTCCGCCACGAGCCCGAACACGACAACGGGCGGGTACGGCACCGATCGGTGCCGTACCCGC
>NZ_JBHVDX010000414.1:0-4280 GCF_042802555.1 Streptomyces sp. NPDC057474
CATGCACGCATTCGCCCCTCACCGTCGACCCACCCACCCCCTCACCCGCCCACGCAGGCACGCATTCGCCCCTCACCGTCGACTCACCCACCCACCCCCTCACCCGCCGACGCATTCACCCCTCACCGTCGACTCACCACCACCCGATGGTTCCCCCCGTCGTCCACCCCCGCCACGCCGATCTCCACCCCCGCCCGCACGTCCTTGAAGGTCTCACCGGGGACGAGCGGCGCATCGGACAGTTCCGCGTGGACGTTGGGGCTGCGGGTGCAGCCCCCGCTGTCGCGGCGGGAGTCGTGGACCTTGATGGGCCCGTTCCCGGTGTCGACGGTCGCGTCGACCCGGTAGACGAGGACGCCGGGCCGGCACACCGCCGCGTCGTTGCCCGCCCGCGTGCGCAACTCGGCGACGTACGCCGCACGGGAGGTGAGCGGGACGACGACCAGCTTCGCGCCGCCGGCCGTGGCGAGCGGGGTCAGCGTGTACTCGGCGGTGCCGACGGCCGCCACGCAGCCGACCTGTGTCTCGTCGAGCCACCCGAGCTTCCACTTGTGCCAGCCCAGCAGATCGTTGTCGACGCCCCAGTCCTCGCTCATGATGTCCCAGTGCCCGACCGCACCCCCGCCCTCGTGGGTGTAGAGGTCGGGCAGCCCGAAGACATGGCCGTTCTCGTGGGGGAGCACCCGGTACCCGGTGTCCGCGTACGCGCCCGAGCCGTCGTCCTGCCGGCTGTAGACGAACGACGCGTTGGCGACCGGGACGCCGTCCGCGACCGGAGCCTCGCGGTTGCCGGCGAAGGTCACCGACAGGACGGTGTCGAGGGCGGAGGGGCCCGCGTTCGGGGTGACGAGGACGTTGATGAGGTCGTACGACCGGAAGTCCACCAGCGGATCGGCGGCCCGCACCATGTCCTGGACCAGCCGGCGGTAGCCGGGTTCGAAGGGGGCACCGCGCTCTATGCCGTAGGAGCGGAAGGATTCCGGCATCCGCAGCCACTCGGTGAGCGGGGCCTCGGGGCGGTAGTCGATACGGCCGTAACTGCTGGTCCTGAACCACTTCTGGGTCTGCGGGGCGAACTCCGCGAAGCGGTCCATCGCGCTGCCCTCGCCGGGCGCGTCGGAGAAGTCGATCATCAGGTTGAGGGCGCGGACCGTGCCGGTGGAGCGGGAGTAGCCGGGCGGGGTCGGGATGCCCTCGGACATCTGGGTGTCGAGCGGACCGCGGATCATGCAGGGGCCGAGCGCCGAACCGCGGGCCGGGGCGGTGGCCCCCGCGGCCGTCGTCGCCTCCTTCGCCGTCATGCGCCCGGTGCCCGCGGAGGTGCCGATCGCGAGCGTGAGGGCGGTGACGGAGGCGAGCGCGACGACACGGCGCGGACGTATCCGGCGCGACCGCTCCGCGTGAGGCGGCTGGGACGGAGCTGTCCGGAGCGGCCGTATCCGGCGCGGAGGTATCCCGTTTCTGCGGAACGGCTGCTGCATGCACGCGCCCTTCGCTCCACGGCAGCCGCCCGGTGACGAAGCTGCACCCTTTCGATCACCCTGTGTCGCGGGGTGCGCGGGCGCGCGCTGGAAGGTCCGAACGTGGGCTTCACATTCGAGTACGGCCGAGGGTGGCCGAGCAGGGCCGAGAAGGCGGCCGGGTAGGGCGTGGCCGTGTGACTCAGGTCACAGGAAAAGTCTTCCAGGATGGGAAATAACCGGGGATCGTTTCCCCGTTTAACCATGCGTCCGAGCGAAACGGGGACTCCATCCCCGGATAGTCACCGGCCGCCCCCCACACCACTGGATCAGGAAGAGGAGTACGCCGTGGAGACCGCCACCGCCGTACGTCGCAAGGTGCCCCGCCCTCGGGCCGACGCCCTGCGCAACCGGGAGCGGATCGTCGGTGCCGCCCGGGAGATGTTCGTCGAGTTCGGCCCCGAGGTGCCGCTCGACGAGATCGCCCGTCGGGCCGGCGTCGGCAACGCCACGCTGTACCGCAACTTCCCGGACCGGGACGCACTGGTCCGTGAGGTCGTCTGCTCGGTCATGGACCGTACGGCCCTCGCGGCCGAGGCCGCGCTCGCCGAGATCGGTGACGCGTTCGAGGCGCTTTCGCGCTTCGTGCACACCTCGGCCGACGAACGGGTCAGCGCCCTCTGCCCGATGATCCAGAGCACGTTCGACCAGCACCACCCCGATCTGGAGGCGGCGCGCGAGCGCTTGGAGGAGCAGGTCGAAGGAATCATGAAGCGCGCCCGGGACGCCGGGCAGCTCCGCGCCGATGTGGGCGTCGGCGACCTGATGATCGCCGTCAGTCAGCTCAGCAGGCCACCGGCCGGCACCCAGTGCGCGGGCACCGACCGCTTCCTCCACCGCCACCTGCAACTGTTCCTGGACGGGCTGCGCGCCCCGGCCTCCTCCGAACTGCCCGGTGCTCCCGTGACCGTGGAGGACCTACGGAGGCCCTGCCCGTCCTGACCCACCCGACCTGACCAGCCCTCGCCCTGACTGACCAGCCCTCGCCCTGACTGACCAGCCTTCGACCCGGTCTGACCAGCCCTCGACCCGGCCTCGCCCGACCCTGGCATGACTCGCCGATCTCACGGCTGTCGACGACGACAAGCCGCTACGTCTCGACGCCTTTTTCGCCATCCGATACCGATTTTTCCGTCACGAAGTCCCGAAGTGGGTATCCCCATGTCCGAAACAGTCCGCAGCGCTCCCGGATCAGTCGACGATCCGGACAACGACGCTCACGCCAGCCGCTGGAAAGCGCTCGTCTTCATCGCACTGGCCCAGCTGATGGTCGTGCTCGACGCGACCATCGTGAACATCGCCCTTCCGTCCGCCCAGCAGGACCTGGGGATATCGGACGGCAACCGCCAGTGGGTCATCACCGCGTACGCGCTGGCCTTCGGCGGTCTCCTCCTCTTCGGCGGCCGTATCTCCGATCTGTGGGGCCGCAAGCGCACCTTCGTCACCGGTCTGATCGGCTTCGCCGGCGCCTCCGCGCTGGGCGGCGCGGCCACCGGTGAGGCGATGATGCTGGGCGCCCGCGCGCTCCAGGGCGCCTTCGGCGCGCTGCTCGCGCCCGCCGCGCTCTCCCTCCTCGCCGTGATGTTCACCGACGCCAGGGAGCGCGCCAAGGCGTTCGGCATCTACGGCGCGATCGCCGGTGGCGGCGGCGCCGTGGGCCTGATCCTCGGCGGCTTCCTGACCGAGTACCTGGACTGGCGCTGGACGTTCTTCGTCAACATCCCGTTCGCGGTGATCGCGGCGGTCGGCGCGTACTTCGTCATCCGTGAGCCGGCGGGCGGCCGCAACCGCTCCCCGCTCGACATCCCCGGCGTGGTCCTGTCCACCCTGGGCCTGGTCTCCCTGGTCTACGGCTTCACGCGAGCCGAGTCCGACGGCTGGGGCGACTCCATGACCGTCACCCTGTTCGTGGCCTCGGCGGTACTCCTCGCGGCCTTCGTCTTCGTCGAGTCCAAGGTCAAGGCCCCGCTGCTGCCGCTGCGCGTGATCACCGAGCGCAACCGCGGCGGTGTCTACCTCTCCCTCGGCCTCGCGATCATCGCGATGTTCGGCCTGTTCCTGTTCCTGACCTACTACCTGCAGATCGTGAAGGGGTACTCGCCGGTCAAGACCGGCTTCGCCTTCCTGCCCATGATCGTGGGCATGATCACCGGCTCGACCCAGATCGGCACCCGCCTCATGACCCGGGTCCCGCCGCGTCTGCTGATGGCCCCGGGCTTCCTGGTCGCCGGCCTCGGCATGCTCCTGCTGACCCAGATGGAGGTCGACTCCTCGTTCGCCGGTCTGCTCCTGCCGGCCCAGCTGCTGCTCGGCCTCGGCATGGGTACGGCGTTCATGCCGGCCATGTCCCTCGCGACCCACGGTGTCGAACCGCGTGACGCGGGCGTGGCCTCCGCCATGGTCAACACCTCCCAGCAGGTCGGCGGCGCCATCGGCACGGCCCTCCTGAACACGATCGCCGCCTCAGCGACCACGTCCTACGTCAAGGACCACATCGGCTCGGCCACCTCGAAGCCGGCGGCACAGCTGGTCGAACTCCAGGGCATGGTCAACGGCTACACCAGCGCCATCTGGTTCGCCGTGGCCATCCTCGTCGCCTCCGCCGCCATCGCCTTCACCCTCGTCACGACGGGTAAGCCGGACATGACGGCGACAACCGGAGCGGGCGACGGCGCGACGGACGAGGTCAAGGTCCCGGTGATCGCCCACTGAGAGTCCGGCCTGACGAATGACGCCGGCCTGGAGGGGTGGGGCAGGGGC
>NZ_JBHVDX010000415.1:0-4210 GCF_042802555.1 Streptomyces sp. NPDC057474
GCGTCACCGTGACCTGAACACGGTGACGCCGCTGCAGGTTTGCAGGGACATTTCAGGACGTCCACCGGTATCGGCGCGGGCCCACCCGCCCGCTCATCTGTCCGAAAAAAGGTCAACCGGAAGCTGACGGTGACCGTCAGCCACGCCCCAGCGCCCCCGTCAGTTCGATCTCGATCACCACGCGGAGCGGGTTGGGCTGTGGCTCCCTGCCGTACCGCTCCGCGTACCGCCGCTCCGCCTCCGCGACCCGCTCCCGGTCCTCGTGGACGCGGGCGAGCCCTTCCAGCGTGGCCCAGCGCCGGCCCTCCATCTGGCACACCGCGACCCGGGCGCCCTCGGCCCCCGCGGCGCGCACGTGCCGTGCCTTCGCGCTCCCCGTACGGGTGATCACCCGAGCAAGCCGGGCCCCCGGATCGTATGTAACCCCGACGGGCACCACATGAGGGCTGCCGTCGGCGCGGAGGGTGGTCAGGGTGCAGAGGTGGCGCTCCTGCCAGAAGGTGAGGTACGCGGCGTCAGGGTCACCAGGATCCACTCGATATGTGCTCACGGTCCTGGAATCTAGCGGGGAATCCGGTTACCCGGTCCCCAGGTCTCCGGGAACCCCCCCGGCTCCACCTTGAGTGGAATAGACTCAACTTTATGCACGTTGCCCAAGTCACTGTGACCGGGCCCGTCCGGCATCACTGACTGATTGACCGACGCAATGACCGCCGCAACGGCTGACGCAAGGAGGGAAACGCGAACGTGGACGCCGAGCTGACCAACAGGAGCCGGGACGCGATCAACGCGGCCAGCAACCGGGCCGTGTCCGAGGGACACGCCGACTTCACCCCCGCCCACCTGCTGCTGGCTCTGCTCCAGGGCCAGGACAACGAGAACATCACCGACCTGCTCGCCGCGGTCGACGCCGATCAGGCGGCCGTCCGCGCCGGCGCGGAGAAGATCCTGGCCGGCCTGCCCAGCGTGACCGGCTCCACCGTGTCGCCGCCCCAGCCCAACCGCGAGCTGCTCAGCGTGGTCGCCGAGGCCCAGGCCAAGGCGAAGGAGCTGGGCGACGAGTACGTCTCCACCGAGCACCTCCTGCTCGGCATCGCCGAGAAGGGCGGCCAGGCCGGGGACGTACTCTCCCGGCAGGGGGCGAACGCCAGGAAGTTGCAGGAGGCGTTCCAGAAGACAAGGGGAGGACGCCGGGTGACCACAGCCGATCCGGAAGGCCAGTACAAGGCCCTGGAGAAGTTCGGCACGGACTTCACCGCCGCCGCGCGTGAGGGCAAGCTCGACCCGGTCATCGGCCGGGACCAGGAGATCCGGCGCGTCGTGCAGGTGCTCAGCCGCCGTACGAAGAACAACCCGGTCCTCATCGGTGAGCCCGGCGTCGGCAAGACCGCCGTCGTCGAGGGGCTCGCCCAGCGGATCGTGAAGGGCGACGTTCCCGAGTCCCTCAAGAACAAGCGGCTGGTCTCCCTCGACCTCGGCGCCATGGTCGCCGGGGCCAAGTACCGGGGGGAGTTCGAGGAGCGGCTGAAGACGGTCCTCGCCGAGATCAAGGACTCCGACGGCCAGATCATCACCTTCATCGACGAGCTGCACACGGTCGTCGGCGCGGGCGCCGGCGGCGACTCCGCGATGGACGCCGGCAACATGCTGAAGCCGATGCTCGCCCGCGGCGAGCTGCGCATGGTCGGCGCGACGACCCTCGACGAGTACCGCGAGCGCATCGAGAAGGACCCGGCGCTGGAGCGCCGCTTCCAGCAGGTGCTGGTCGCCGAGCCGACCGTCGAGGACACCATCGCGATCCTGCGCGGACTCAAGGGCCGGTACGAGGCCCACCACAAGGTCGTGATCGCGGACGCGGCACTGGTCGCCGCCGCCACCCTCTCCGACCGGTACATCACCTCCCGCTTCCTGCCCGACAAGGCCATCGACCTCGTCGACGAGTCCGCCTCCCGGCTCCGGATGGAGATCGACTCCTCGCCCGTCGAGATCGACGAGCTCCAGCGGTCCGTGGACCGGCTCCGCATGGAGGAGATGGCCCTCGACAAGGAGACCGACGCCGCCTCCCGCGAGCGCCTGGAGAAGCTGCGCCGCGACCTCGCCAACAAGGAGGAGGACCTGCGCAACCTCACCGCCCGCTGGGAGAAGGAGAAGCAGTCCCTCAACCGCGTCGGTGAACTGAAGGAGAAGCTCGACGAGTTGCGCGGCCAGGCCGAACGCGCCCAGCGCGACGGCGACTTCGACACGGCCTCCAAGCTGCTCTACGGCGAGATCCCCACCCTGGAGCGGGCGTTGGAGGAGGCATCCGAGGCCGAGGTGGAGGCCGCCGCCTCCAAGAACACGATGGTCAAGGACGAGGTCGGCTCCGACGACATCGCCGACGTCGTCGCCGCCTGGACCGGTATCCCGGCGGGCCGCCTGCTGGAGGGCGAGACCCAGAAGCTGCTCCGCATGGAGGACGAGCTGGGCCGCCGCCTCATCGGCCAGAGCGAGGCCGTACGGGCGGTGAGCGACGCCGTACGCCGCTCCCGCGCCGGCATCGCCGACCCCGACCGCCCCACCGGCTCCTTCGTCTTCCTCGGCCCCACCGGCGTCGGCAAGACCGAGCTGGCCAAGGCCCTCGCCGACTTCCTCTTCGACGACGAGCGGGCCATGATCCGCATCGACATGTCGGAGTACAGCGAGAAGCACAGCGTGGCCCGGCTCGTCGGCGCGCCCCCCGGGTACATCGGCTACGAGGAGGGCGGCCAGCTGACGGAGTCCGTCCGCAGGCGTCCCTACTCGGTCGTGTTGCTGGACGAGGTGGAGAAGGCGCACCCCGAGGTCTTCGACATCCTCCTGCAGGTGCTGGACGACGGCCGGCTCACGGACGGACAGGGCCGTACGGTCGATTTCCGCAACACGATCCTGATCCTCACCTCGAACCTGGGAAGCCAGTACCTGGTCGACCCGGTCACCAGCGAGGAGGTGAAGAAGCAGCAGGTCATGGACGTGGTGCGGGCCTCCTTCAAGCCGGAGTTCCTCAACCGCCTCGACGATCTCGTGGTCTTCTCCGCGCTGAACAAGGCGGAGCTGGAGCGCATCGCGAAGCTCCAGATCGACCGCCTGGCCAAGCGCCTCGCCGAGCGCCGCCTCACCCTGGAGATCACCCCCGAGGCCCTGACCTGGCTCGCCGACGAGGGCAACGACCCGGCCTACGGAGCCCGCCCGCTCCGCCGCCTCGTCCAGACCGCCATCGGCGACCGCCTGGCCAAGGAAATCCTCTCCGGCGAGGTCAAGGACGGCGACACGGTCCGGGTGGACACGTTCGGGGAGGGCGAGGGTCTGATCGTCGGCCCGGTTCCTCAGCAGGGGACGGGTAAGACGCTGTAGTCCGAGTGGCTCTCCGGTCGCGGCCCTGGGGCAAGTGCTCCGGGGCCGCGCAGCTGCGCGGTGGGACCCGTAATTCAGCCGGTACTCCCGTCGCTGATTCGACGCGCGGGGTAATCCCGACGGCGGTGGCGGTTGCCGGGCGAGGGCCAAGAGAGAGAGGGTGGGATCTGTACGTCTGGTCTCCGCTCTGCGACGGCCGGACGAGCCAGACGACTGCAGGAGTATGAAACGTATGTCAATCGACCCGTCCTCCATTCCGAACTTCGGGGGTCAGCCCGAGCCGCAGCCCCAAGGGCCGGCGGGCCCCGTCGTTCCGGATCAGGACCTCGTGAAGCAGCTCCTGGACCAGATGGAGCTGAAGTACGTCGTCGACGACGAGGGTGACCTCGCGGCGCCGTGGGAGGAATTCCGTACGTACTTCATGTTCCGTGGCGAGGGTGACCAGCAGGTCTTCTCGGTGCGCACGTTCTACGACCGCCCGCACCAGATCGACGAGAAGCCGGCCCTGCTGGAGTCCATCGACGACTGGAACCGCCGCACCCTGTGGCCCAAGGTCTACAGCCACACCCACGACGACGGCACGGTCCGTCTCATCGGCGAGGCCCAGCTGCTGATCGGCACCGGCGTCAGCCTGGAGCACTTCGTCTCGTCGACGGTCAGCTGGGTGCGGGCCGCCATCGAGTTCGACAAGTGGCTCGTCGAGCAGCTCGGCCTGGCCGAGGACGTCGACGAGGCCGACAAGCCCAAGGACGGCGAAGGCGACGACGACGGCGCCGCTGACACCGACGCCGGCGCCGACGACAAGTAGTCCACGGCCAGAAACCTTCGAGATGTACGAGAG
>NZ_JBHVDX010000416.1:0-4151 GCF_042802555.1 Streptomyces sp. NPDC057474
GGGGCGGGGGGGGGGGGGGGGGGGGGGGGGGGGGGGGGGGGGTGGGGGGGGGGGGGGGGGGGGGGGGGCCCCCCCCCCCCCCCCCCCCCCCCCCGCCGGGGTCACAGCCCGTACCGCTCCCTGGCCTCCTTCACCGCCGTCGCCTTGACCTCGCCGCGGCGGGCGAGTTGGGCGAGGGCGGCCACGACGACGGACTGGGCGTCGACGCCGAAGTGGCGGCGGGCGGCCTCACGGGTGTCGGAGAGGCCGAAGCCGTCGGCACCGAGGGAGGAGTAGTCCTGCTCGACCCACTGGGCGATCTGGTCGGGGACCTGGCGCATGTAGTCGGAGACCGCCAGCACCGGGCCCTCGGCGCCCTGCAGGGCCTGCCGGACGAACGGCACCCGCTCCTCCCCGCGCAGCAGCGCGGCGTCGGACTCCAGCGCGTCCCGGCGCAGCTCGCTCCAGGAGGTGGCCGACCAGACGTCCGCCGCCACACCCCACTCCTCCGCGAGCAGCTTCTGCGCCTCCAGGGCCCAGTGGATCGCCGTGCCGGAGCCGAGCAGCTGGACGCGCGGGGCGTTCGCCACCGGGGACAGCCCCGCCGACTCGGCCGTGTTGAAGCGGTACAGGCCCTTGACGATGCCCTCGTCCACACCCGCGACGGCCGGCTTCGCGGGCTGCGGCATCGGCTCGTTGTAGACGGTCAGGTAGTAGAAGACGTTCTGGTCCTCACCCGGGGCCGCCTCGCCGTACATCCGGCGCAGACCGTCCTTGACGATCGCCGCGACCTCGTACGCGAAGGCCGGGTCGTACGTCAGCGCCGCCGGGTTCGTCGCAGCGATCACCGGGGAGTGGCCGTCGGCGTGCTGGAGGCCCTCGCCCGTCAGGGTCGTACGGCCGGCCGTCGCGCCGACGAGGAAGCCGCGGCCGAGCTGGTCGCCGAGCTGCCACATCTGGTCGGCCGTGCGCTGCCAGCCGAACATCGAGTAGAAGATGTAGAAGGGGATCATCGCCTCACCGTGCGTGGAGTACGCGGTGGACGCGGCGATGAAGTCCGCCATGGAACCGGCCTCGGTGATCCCCTCGTTGAGGATCTGGCCGTCCTTGGCCTCCTTGTAGTACATCAGCTGGTCACGGTCGACCGGCTCGTACGTCTGGCCCTTGGGGGAGTAGATCCCGAGGGACGGGAAGAGCGACTCCATGCCGAAGGTGCGCGCCTCGTCGGGGACGATCGGCACCCAGCGCCGGCCCGTCTGCTTGTCGCGGACCAGGTCCTTGACCAGGCGGACGAAGGCCATGGTCGTCGCCACGTTCTGCGAGCCGGAGCCCTTGTCGAAGGCGGCGAAGGTCTTGTCGGCGGCGGCCGGGAGGGGGGCGAGCGCGTGCGTACGGCGGGCCGGGGCCGGACCGCCGAGGGCTGCGCGGCGCTCCTGGAGGTAGCGGACCTCGGGGGAGTCGGCGCCCGGGTGGCCGTAGGGCACGACCCCGTCGACGAAGTCGCTGTCCTTGATCGGCAGTTCCAGCAGGTCGCGCATCGCCTTGAACTCGTCCACCGTCAGCTTCTTCATCTGGTGGTTGGCGTTCTTCGACGCGAAGCCCTCACCGAGGGTGAAGCCCTTGACGGTCTGGGCCAGGATGACGGTCGGGGCGCCCTTGAACTCGACGGCGGCCTTGTACGCGGCGTACACCTTGCGCGCCTCGTGACCACCGCGCGAGAGGTGGAAACACTCAAGGATCTTGTCGTCGCTCAGCAGCTTCGCCATCTCGACGAGCGCGGGGTCCTTGCCGAAGAAGTCCTGGCGGATGTAGGCGGCGTCACGGGTCTGGTACGTCTGGACCTGCGCGTCGGGTACCTCGCGCAGGCGGCGTACGAGCGCGCCCGTGGTGTCGAGCTGGAACAGCTCGTCCCAGGCCGAGCCCCACAGCGACTTGACGACGTTCCAGCCGGCGCCGCGGAACTGGGCCTCCAGCTCCTGCACGATCTTGAAGTTGGCGCGGACCGGGCCGTCGAGGCGCTGCAGGTTGCAGTTGATGACGAAGGTGAGGTTGTCGAGACCTTCGCGGGAGGCGAGGGCGAGTGCCGCCGTCGACTCCGGCTCGTCCATCTCGCCGTCGCCGAGGAACGCCCACACGTGGGAGTTCGAGACGTCCTTGATGCCACGGCTGGTGAGATAGCGGTTGAAGCGCGCCTGGTAGATCGCCGACAGCGGGCCGAGGCCCATCGACACCGTCGGGAACTCCCACAGCCAGGGGAGGCGGCGGGGGTGCGGGTACGACGGGAGGCCCTTGCCGCCGGACTCGCGGCGGAAGTTGTCCAGGTGGGACTCGTTCAGCCGGCCGTCCAGGAAGGCGCGGGCGTAGATGCCGGGGGAGGCGTGGCCCTGGATGTAGAGCTGGTCGCCCGAGCCGTCCGCTTCCTTGCCCTTGAAGAAGTGGTTGAAGCCCGTCTCGTAGAGCCAGGCGGCGGAGGCGAAGGTGGCGATGTGGCCGCCGACGCCGTATTTGGAGCCACGGGTGACCATCGCGGCCGCGTTCCAGCGGTTCCACGCGGTGATACGGCGCTCCATCGCCTCGTCACCGGGCACGCCCGGCTCGGCGGCGGTGGGGATGGTGTTGACGTAGTCCGTCTCGAGCAGCTTGGGCAGCGCGATGCCGTTGCCCTCCGCACGCTCCAGGGTGCGGCGCATCAGGTACGCCGCGCGGTGCGGCCCGGCCGCCTTGGTGACGGCGTCCAGCGAGGCCTGCCATTCGGCGGTCTCCTCCGGATCCCGGTCGGGGAGCTGGTCGAGCGCGCTCGGCTGGATGGCGTTGGAGTCGGTCATTGCGCCGCCTTCCTCAGTCGAAGGGGGTTCCCTCATCGGTACGGGGTCGGGGGTTGCCCTTGTGTCTTTGGCAGGACAGGGCGAGGGCCTCGGTGCGGTATCGGTGTGCGACTCCGTCGCGTGGCCCACCGGGGACTGTAACTCGCTGATCGATGATCGATCAAAGGGTTCCATGGCAAAACCTCTTGATCACGAGAAAGTCGGCACGGGGTGCCTCCGGCGAGGGCACCGGGTGCCGCTGCGTGTCGGGATTTCTGCAGGTGAGGCGGCGTTTGAGCGGGGGATCGCTCTGGTTTCCGGAGCGCCGGAGGGGGTGGGGCCCGGGTGTTGTGTGTGTAAGCGTCCGGGCCCCACCGGTGGTGAGGGGGTGTCAGGCCGTTGCTGTCTGCGTGGGCCTGGAGGGCTCCGTCGTCCGGGCGGAGGGCTCTGTGGTCGCCTGTCGGGGCTGCTGTTCCTCCCGTTCGGCGCGAGAGCGGGCACCCCGTTCGCGGGTGATCACCTCGGTGGCGGCGCCGATGGCGAGTGCGACCGGCCACTCCAGGAGTCCGGCCACGGTCATGCCGCCCAGGAGGCCGTAGTAGGCCAGCTTGCGCGGCGCGGGGAGCCGTGAGGTGGCCGCGCGGGCGCCGGCGCCGGCGCCGGTGAACATGTCGCCCGGGGTCACATAGGGAATGGAAACCCGCGGGTGCGCGGTGTGCATGTGCAGCACCTTGCCGCCCGCGTGCTTCTCCTGGTCCTGTGCCGCCTCGTCGCGGCGCTGCTCGGGCGCCTCCTGCGTCGCTGCGCTCATGGGCGTCGCCTGTGCCGCCTCGGTGCCGGCCGTTCCGGTTCCGGCCGCTTCCGTGCGGGACGTCGCGCCTTGGTCCGATTCTCGTTCTTGCGGGTACTCCGGATTGGTCTGGGGGGAAGTCATCTCCGTCCTCCCGTACTGGGAGCGTGAATCAATACAAGTCTCCCACCGCCTGCCAATCCTGGGCGCCGATAACGCACAAATCGTACGAAATAGCGCCGAGTGTGGGTCAGGCGTACGCGGCCGCCGGACGGCCGCTGCCCATCAGTGCCTTCCAGAGCTGGACGGAGAGCCGGATCAGGGCGGCCTCGAGCAGGGCGACGGCGACCTGGGTCAGGATCGTGGCGAGGATGTGCGGCACGGTTCAGCCGCCTTTCGTGTGCATCGTGCGGGGGACCGTTCCTTTGTGCGGTTTCACGGCTTCCGGGAGGCGGCACCCAGGTTGCCGGAGGGTGAAATTCCGCTTTCCGGAGTCCCCTTGTCCGGCACGGCGCGTCGTACGGCGGCGGGCAGCACGACCGAGCCCGCCGCCGACGCCAGGGCGATGGTCCAGCCCA
>NZ_JBHVDX010000417.1:0-4132 GCF_042802555.1 Streptomyces sp. NPDC057474
CGAACACCGGCGAAGAATCAAGAAGCTCCACCGCCATCCCCACCCACTGCGCCCCCTGCCCCGGAAACACAAACACCGCATCCACCGCGTCGCCGGGGCTCTCGGTGAGGCCGCGGGCGGCGGTCGCGGGCTGTTCGCCGCGGGCCAGGGCACGCAGACCGTTCAGCAGGGTGTCGCGGTCGGAGCCGACGACGACGGCCCGCTCCTCCAGCGCGGCACGACCCGCCAGCAGAGAATGCGCGACGTCCGCGGGGGACAGATCGGCGGACTCGACACGATCGACCAGCCGCCGCGCCTGCTCCTTCAGCGCGGCCTGCGAGCGGGCCGACAGCACCCAGGGCAGGACAACCTCGGACGCTTCCTCCTCATCCTCGACGGCGGGTTCGGGAGCCGGTGCCTGTTCGAGGACGACATGGGCGTTGGTGCCGCTGCCGCCGAAGGAGGAGACGCCGGCGCGGCGGGGCCGCCCGGTCTCGGGCCAGTCGACGGCCTCGGTGAGCAGGCGCAGGGTGCCGGAGGACCAGTCGACGTGCGGGGTGAGTTCCTCGCCGTGGAGCGACTGGGGGACGGTACCGCGCCGGAGCGACTCGACTATCTTGATCACGCCCGCGACACCGGATGCGGCCTGTGTGTGGCCGATGTTGGACTTGAGGGAGCCGATCCAGAGCGGATCGTCGCCGTGGCGTTCCTGCCCGTAGGTCGCCAGCAGCGCCTGCGCCTCGATCGGGTCACCCAGCTTCGTCCCCGTACCGTGCGCCTCCACCACGTCCACATCCGCCGCCGACAACCCCGCATCGGCCAACGCCGCCCGGATCACCCGCTGCTGCGAAGGACCGTTCGGAGCCGTCAGACCGTTCGACGCACCGTCCTGATTGATGGCCGAACCACGCACCACCGCCAGCACCTGGTGGCCGTTGGCCCGCGCATCCGACAACCGCTCAAGGAGCAGCACACCCACACCCTCGCCCCAACCGGTGCCGTCGGCTCCTGCGGCGAAGGGCTTGCAACGGCCGTCGGCGGCAAGACCCCGCTGCCGACTGAACTCGATGAAGTTGCGCATGGTCGCCATGACGGTGGCGCCGCCCGCGACGGCCATCGAGCATTCGCCGGAACGCAGCGCCCGTACCGCCAGGTGGAGGGCGACCAGGGAGGAGGAGCACATGGTGTCGAGGCTGACGGCCGGGCCCTCGAAGCCGAAACTGTAGGCGATGCGGCCGGAGAGGACGGCTGCGGACCCGCCGGTGAGCAGGTGGCCCTCGACGCCTTCGGGAGCGTTGGTGCCGTCGATGGCGTACGCCTGGTTGCTGGCGCCGACGAAGACGCCGGTGTCGCTGCCGCGCAGGGCCGTCGGGTTCATGCCGGCCCGCTCGAACGCCTCCCAGGTGGTCTCCAGGAGGAGCCGCTGCTGCGGGTCCATCGCGGTCGCCTCACGCGGCGAGATCTCGAAGAACCCGGCGTCGAACTCGGCCGCGTCGTGCAGGAAGGCGCCTTGGCGGACGTAGCTGGTGCCGACGCGGTCGGGGTCGGGGTCGTAGAGCGCCTCGATGTCCCAGCCGCGGTCGGACGGCAGGTCCGAGACGGTGTCGACGCCGTCGGCGACGACCTGCCACAGGTCTTCCGGAGTGCGCACTGCCCCGGGCATGCGGCAGGCGGTGGCCACGATGGCGATGGGCTCGTGCGCCCGCGACTCCAGGTCGGTGAGCCTGCTGCGGGTCTTGCGCAGGTCCGTGGTGACGCGCTTGAGGTAGTCGCGGAGCTGGTCCTCGGTGTTGCCCGTGTTGCCCATGCCAGTCAGCCCTTCGAGAATCGGGAAGTCGTGTCGGGGGGGGAGGACCGCTCAGGAGATCCCGAGTTCCTTGTCGATCAGGTCGAACATGTCCTGGTCGGAGGCGCCGACCAGTTCCTCGTCGACGGCCGCGTGGTCGGGCTCGTCGGTGGGTGGCGCCCAGGTGTCGAGCAGGCCGCGCAGGGCATCGGTGAGCTCCTGCCGGGCGGCCGGGTCGGTGGTGGCGCGGTAGGCCGCCTCGATCTCCCTCAGCCTGGGGTCGAGGGTGCCGACGCCTGTGTCCGCGGGGAAGAGCTCGGCGCCCAGGTGGTCGGCGAGCGCGTTCGGCGTGGGGTGGTCGAACACGAGGGTGACGGAGAGTCTGGTGCCGAGCGCGGCCCCGAGCCGATTGCGGAGTTCGACGGCGGTGAGCGAGTCGAAGCCCATGTCGCGGAATGCCCTGCCGGGTTTGACGCCGTCGCCGGCCCCGGCGCCGAGGACCGCTGTGACGTGGGTGCGGATCAGGTCGGCCAGCCTGCGCCTGCGTTTGGCCGCGGGCAGCGCGGCCAGTTCACCGCGCAGCGCCGTCATGGCCCCGTCCCGGCCGTCCACGACGGTCTCCTCGGTCTGACGCACCGTCAGCATGGCTTGCACGTCGGGAATCTCGTCGATGAGGGGGCGGTGTCCGTGAGCGCAGTACGCGGGTACGAACCGGCCCCAGCGGATGTCCGCCACCACGACGGCCGTGTCACCCGCCGCCACCGACTCCCGCAGGGCACGCACGGCGAGCCGCGGTTCCATCGCGGGCACGCCGCGCCGCAGCAGTCGCTCCCCCACCTCGGCGTCGACCATGCCGCCGCCCGCCCAGGCACCCCAGGCGATCGAGGTGGCGGGCAGGCCCGCGGCACGGCGCCGTTCGGCGAGGGCGTCGAGGTGGGCGTTGGCGGCCGCGTACGGGGCCTGGCCGCCGTTGCCCCACACGCCGGCGCCGGAGGAGAAGAGCACGAAGGCGTCCAGCGGACGACCGGCCAGCAGTTCGTGCAGGTTCTCGGCGCCGACGACCTTGGCGTGCATCAGGTCGACGGCCTCCTCGACGTCGACTCGGGTGAGCGGCCGCGCCTGGTCGACGGCGCCCGCGGTGTGGACGACCGCGGTCAGGGGAGGATCGGCGGGGATGCTCTCCAGGAGCGCGGCGAGCGCGTCACGGTCGGCGACGTCACAGGCGGCGACGGTCACCCGGCAGCCGAGGCCGGTGAGTTCCCGCTCCAGCTCCGCCACGCCGGGCGCGTCCGGGCCGCGCCGGCTGGTCAGTACCAGGTGCTCCGCGCCCTCACAGGCGAGTTCCCGGGCCACGTGGGCGCCGAGCGCACCGGTGCCGCCGGTGACGAGAACGGTGCCGCGCGGCCTCCACACCGGTGGGACGACGGAGCCCGCGCCCGCGAGGGGCGAGCGCACCATCCTTCGGACACGCACGCCCACGGGACCGGCCCGGAGCGCGAACTCGCTGTCCCCACCGGTCGCGTGGCCCGCCGCCAGCAGTGCGGGCAGGTGCGACAGCAGCTCGGCCGAACCGTCCGCGGGGAGGTCGACCAGCCCGCCGGAGCGCTCGGGGTCGTCCAGCGCGGCCACCCGGAGCAGGCCCCACACTGCGGCCTGACCACTGTTCGGCGCCTCATCACCGTCCCGTACGGCCTCGTCGTCGACCGCGACGGCTCCGCGCGTCAGCGTCCACAGTCCGGCGGGGAGCGCGGTGTCGGTGAGCGCCTGGCTCAACGCCATGGATCCCAGCAGTCCGGAGGAAACACCGGCGCTGCGCTTGTCCGGTTCGTCGTCCAGGGCCAGCAGCGACAGCACACCGGCGGGCGGGGCTCCCGCGCTTGCGGCGGCGTCCAGGAGCTCGGCGAGGACCGCCCGGTCCGCCTGCTCCGGCACGACGACCGGTACGACACCCGCTCCCGACTCCTCGAGGGCGCGTCGCGTCCGCACCGTGACGTCGTCGCCGGTCAGCGCCTCGGGCACGACGAGCAGCCACTCGCCGCCCAGCGCACCGCCCTCGGGAGCCGTGTAAGGCCGCCATGCGACGCGGTAACGCCAGTCGTCCAGGGTGCTCCGCTCTCGGCGTGCGTTCCGCCAGGCGGCCAGGGCCGGGATCACGGCCTCCAGCCCGTCCTCGATGCCGAGCGTGCCGGCCAGCTCCTCCAGGTCGCCTTCCTCGACGGTCCGCCAGAACTCCTCCTCGGCAGGATCAGTGCCGCCCTTGGCCTTGGGCACGTCCAGCCAGAACCGGCTGCGTTGGAAGGCGTAGGTGGGCAGGTCCACCCGGCGCGGCGACAGTCCCTCGAAGACCGGCGCCCAGTCCACCGACAC
>NZ_JBHVDX010000418.1:0-4094 GCF_042802555.1 Streptomyces sp. NPDC057474
CTCTGCCAGGTGGGCCCGCACGGCTGAACCCCCTGATCAACCCTCCGGCCGACCTTCCGACGGGGAGATCCGGTCACCGATCACCCGGCCGCGTAGACGTCCTCCGCACAGCGGCCCGAGGCGATCCGATCGTCCAGCCACTGTCCGGAGTCGGCACCGGGGTTCCGCTCGGCGTGGAGGGTACGGAAGGCCTCGCGGCACAGCTGGATCCGGGCGAGGAACGGTGTCGCCGGGCTTGACCGTGTGCAGGTAGCCGGAGCCGACGCCCGTGCAGGTGCCGTTCCCCGAGCGGCCCGGGGCCTCCAGCAGGGAGACCATCAGGTCGGCGTGGGCCGGGTCGGCCGCCGGGGAGGCACCGTCCCTCCTCGTCCTGGTCCGTGTCCTCGGCGACCGCCCGGCCCCGCCCGACCCCCGCGCACTCCCCCGGCAAGCCCCACCGAGGCGCGCATCCCGGCCCTCCTCGCCGCCGGCGCCACCACCGCCCGCACCCCCGTACGGAAATCCATTGGCCCCCTCCCAGGGCGCCGAGTAGCTTAGGTGAAAACCTAGTGTCTCTAGGTTCCAGCCGATCGCCACTCCCTTGGAGGAACCACCATGAAGCCGCTCACCGAGCACGACGTCCGCAGCTCGTTCGTCAACTGCTCCAAGGGCGAGGCGAAGCGGATCTCCCTGCCTCGCGATCTGGAGCAACGGCCTTGGGAGGATCTGGACTTCCTCGGCTGGCGGGACCCTGGGGCGCCCGATCGGAGCTATCTGGTCACCCAGCGGGCGGGTCGGCCTGTCGGTGTCACCTTGCGTTTTCCCTCCGCGCAGCGCGGCTTTCTGCATCGCAGCATGTGCTCGTTGTGTCTGACGACGCATCGGGGCGGCGGCGTCTCGTTGATGACGGCCCGGAAGGCGGGTGCGGCCGGGCGCGAGGGGAACTCCGTAGGGGTGTACATGTGCGCCGACCTGGCGTGTTCGCTGTATGTGCGGGGCAAGAAAGCCCTCGACATGGGCAGTCGGTTCGAGGAGAGCCTTACGACGGAGGAGCAGATTGCCCGGACGGTGGGCAATCTGTCCGCCTTCGTGGACAAGCTGTACGACTGAGCGGTCCCGCCCGCGGACTCGCCGAGGCCCACGACACGCGCGTCGGCGATCATGCGGTCGAGCGGGCGCAGTTCGGCGCTGTCGCCGCGCGGATCCGGTGGGCCCGCCGCTTCCCGGTGGGGTGAACCCCGCGCGGGGAGAGAGGGCTGTCCCCACTGCCGGCCTCCTGGCCTCCCGTCTCCTGACCTTCTGCGGAATCACCCAGGTGACTACTGTCCTCGGTCAGGAGTTCGGTAGAGCGGCGGAATGGGAACAGCGCAAGGATGCGAGACGTACGTGGTGTGTGGGACCTGATCGGCACTCGGGTCGCCAAGTGGCGGCAGGACCCGGTGATCGTGCAGTCGGTGCGGTCGGCGGCGGCCGCCACGGTGGCCTATGTGGTGGCGCTGCAGCTCAGCTCGGAGGCGGCGCCCCTGACCGCTCCGCTGACCGCGCTCCTCGTCGTGCAGGTGACTCTCTACTCCACACTCACCACGGGTATCCGACGGGTGAACTCGGTGGTCGCCGGCGTCGTCATCGCCATCGGCTTCAGCGTCCTGGTCGGCCTCACCTGGTGGAGCCTCGCCCTGATCATCCTGGCCTCGCTCGCGGTGGGGCATCTGGTACGGGTGAGCGAGTTCGTGCCCGAGGTGGCGATCAGCGCGATGCTGGTGCTCGGGGTGACCAGGGTCGGCGACACGGCGTGGGCGCGGGTCCTGGAGACACTGATCGGCGCGGTCGTCGGGCTGGCCTTCAACTTGCTGCTCGCTCCCCCGGTGTGGGTGGAGGCGGCCGGCGAGTCCATCGAGGACCTGGCCCGGCGGATGCGGCGGCTGATGATCCGCGTCGGAGAGGAGGCCGCGGGCCGCACCCCGGCGGAGGCCGCGGCGGCCCGGCTCCACGAGGCCCGGAAGCTCGACTTCGACGTCGTCGAGGTGGACGCCGCCCTCCAACAGGCCGAGGACAGCCTGAAACTCAATCCGCGCGTACGGGAGGGGCTGCTGCACCGGGTCGTGCTGCGCACCGGCCTGGACACGCTGGAGATCTGCACGGTGGTCCTCCGGGTGCTTGCCCGAACCCTGACCGACCTCGCCCGCGAGCGGGAGCCGAGTCCGCTGTTCTCCGCCCAGGTGGGGGCTGCCATCGAGCGGCTGCTCGCCGAGATCGGTGACGCCGTGGTCAGCTTCGCCGTGCTGGTCACGACCGACGTCAGCCGCAGCGCCGAGTCCGCGGAGGCCCGGCTCACCGCAGAGTTGTCGACGGCCACCGCGACCCGGGACAAGCTGGCCCAGTTGCTCCTCGAAGAGGTCCAGCGGGACCCGAGCCAGTGGCAGCTGCACGGTGCCGTGCTGACGGAGGTCAACCGCATACTGGACGAAATGGACACCGAGCATCGCTCCCAACGGCTCCTGGAGGAGCTCGACCGCTGCACCCGCGAACAGCGCGAGCGCTCCCCCCGGCTCACGCGCCTCCGCGACCGCGTGCGCATCCCGCGCCCCCTCCGGCGGAACCGGTCCGGCCTCGTCGGACGTACTAAGGGACGTCCGACCGAATGACGTCCGACCAAGTGACGTTCTACGAAGTGACATCGTGAGTGACGTCGTGAGTGACGTCGTACCAAGTGACAAGGCACAACGCGATATCGAGGGGAGCGTACGGAATGGGCGAAGGCGCCGTGCGGATCGACGGGACCACACTGCATCTGCCGGGCGGTGTGCAGGTGCGCTTCAAGCGCACCCTGCGCCTGCCCGAGACGGGCACCCACCAACTCCCGCCCGGTCTGGGCGACTTCCCGATCCGCCGGGTCGAGGACTACCCGCACACCACTCCGGAGGAGATGCGGGCGCGCGGCGGTGTGATGCTCCCCGTGTATCTGCGCGAGGCGATGTGGCTGCACTTCGGCGGTACCACGGAACCGGCCGCGCTCCAGGTCGGCGTCGGCAAGGTGTGCGCGGTGTCGGGCAAGCCGTGGAGCGGCACGCTCGCCCGTGATCCGCAGAACTACGTGGTGCTGCCGCGTCAGCCGTGACGTGCACAGGCTTGAGTACATGACGCCCAAGTCCTCAGGCGGTACGTGCTCACAGCCTGGCCAGCCGTGACGTGCACAGGCTTGAGTACATGACGCCCAAGTCCTCAGGCGGTACGTGCTCACAGCCTGGCCAGCCGTGGCTGGACGGCATCAACTCCGGCAAGGGCACGGTCAGGCAGTTCGTGGCCGTCCCGCTCGGGCTCGGCGCCACGGTCGAGGGCCAGGTCACCGGCGAGGAGGTGTTCGGCGGGGTCCAGCTGCAGTCGTTCCCGCTGAACGGCACGCAGCTCGCCGGCTGGCGGGAGAACGAGCGGCTGCGCGCCACGCAAGGGCGCGGCTGGGGCCCGCTCGACCCGGTCGGTCCGGTCGGCGGCTACGGCGGCCCGATGCCGATGCCGATGCCGCCGCCGGGTGCCATGCCGATGGCGCCCCCGTCGACCGGCGCCCCCATGCCCGCTCCGCCGGGTGGCGGGCCGATGCCTCCGGGTGCCGCGTACCCGATGGCGGCCCCCGGCGCGGCCCCGATGCGCAGCGCTCCCGCGGCCCCGCCGCGGGCTCCCGCCGCGATGGGCCTCGGTGTCGGTGGCTCGATGCGCCAGGAGGTCTACCGGGACACCTGGCCGCGCGGCAGCTGGGCCGAGACGCCGGCCGGGCGGATCTTCGTGCACCTGGTCACACCACCGGAGTGGCGCCGGATCACCGGGGAGGCCCCGCCGCCGTCGCCCGTGGACCGCGCGGCGTACACGCGGGCCGGGCTCCCCTGGTTCGACTACTACGACCAGGATGCCCACGACCTCGCCCCGGCCGACGCCCTCGGCACGGTGAAGCCGGTCGGCGACTGGCTCGGCGACGACCTCGACCCGTGGCAGGCACCCGCCCCCGGCCAGGTCAAGCCGCTCGGTGACGCACCGGGCAAGCCGATCCAGGACGGCGACTGGTAGTCGGCCTCGGCTGTCGGCTCGAAGGCGACGGCGGGCGTTGCATGGCGCGCAACGCC
>NZ_JBHVDX010000419.1:0-4040 GCF_042802555.1 Streptomyces sp. NPDC057474
GCCACAGGGTGCGGGCGCAGACCGCTGCGGCCGTGGCCGCCGCGACGACGAGCGCGGCGGCCATCAGCAGCAGGGAGACACCGAGGGCCTGGACGACGGACGGGGTGACCTCGGCGCCGGAGATCCACGAGTGGCCCGCGTCACCGCGCGCCAGCCCGCCGAACCACTCCCCCAGGAGCTTCGACGGGCCCGCGTCGAGGTTGAGCTCGTGCCGCACGGCCGCCAGCACCTCCGGCGTCGGGTCGCGTTCGGCCGAGCGCGCCTTGAGGACCGTGAGCGCCGGGTCGGTGCGCGACAGCCACGGCAGCAGGCCGATGCCGCACAGCAGCGTGGCGGCGAGCAGGGCCCGCCA
The DNA here is from genome assembly GCF_042802555.1 of Streptomyces sp. NPDC057474. NCBI lineage: Bacteria > Bacillati > Actinomycetota > Actinomycetes > Kitasatosporales > Streptomycetaceae > Streptomyces > Streptomyces sp. NPDC057474. Next base: position 353 of record NZ_JBHVDX010000419.1, read on the forward strand.
GAGTGCCCGCCTCAGCGCCGGGTCCCCGTTCCGACCAGCGTGCGCTCGTACGGGTCGAGGATCACGCCCCGGACCGAGCTGCTGACGCCGGTGATGATCCGCTGGTGGACGAGCGGGACGGTGGCGTCGGTGCCGAGGATCGCCGCCTCGGCGTTCATGGCCGCCTGCTGCCGCTTCGCGGTGTCGGACTCCTTCTCTGCGGCGGCGACGGCCTGGTCGACCTTCTTGTCGCACAGCAGCGCGAGGTTGTAGCTGCCGTCGCAGGTGAAGTCGCTGGCGAGGATGGAGACGGGGTCGCCGGTGTCGAGCAGGGAGTTGCGGGCGCCCACGAAGGCGTCGAACTTGCCGGCCAGGGCGTCGCTCTCCAGCCGCGAGTACTCGCGGACCTCCAGCTTCACCTCGAACCCGGCCTTCTGGAGCTGCTGTTGCAGCACCTGGGCGACCTCGGGCAGCTCGGGCCGGTTGTCGTACGTGGCGATGGTCACCGAGGTGCCGCCGGGGTCTGCGGGCTTGGCGCGACCGGACGGTTCGACGCGCTTGCCCGCCGCCCAGGTCACGGCGGGCCCGAAGATGCCCGCGCCGGCGTCGGCGTAGCCCTCGTACACGTCCTTGGCGAGGACGGCCCCGTCGACGGCCTCGCGGGCGGCGGCCCGGAGCTTCGGGTCCTTGAAGGCGCCGGTCTTGGTGTTGAGGAGGAGGCTGGTGGTGCGGGTGGTGGCCGTTTCGCGCCGGGTTCCCTTGTCGAGGGTGGACGCCTGCGACACGGGAACGGCCTCGGCCACGTCGACCTGGTCGGTACGCAGGGCGTTGGTGCGGGCGGAGCCGTCGGCTATGAACTTGGCGTCGATACCGCTCGCCTGGGCGCGGCCTCCCCAGTACGCGTCGAAGCGGTCCAGGGTGGCCGCGGTCGTGCCGGTGACCTTGGTGACCTCGAACGGGCCGGTGGCCGTGCCGACCGGGTCGACCCGCTTGCCGCCGTAGGCCTTGGCGGACAGGATCGCGAGGCCGGGGCTGGTGAGCCGGAGCGGCAGGGCGGGGTCCGGGTCCTCGGTGGTGACGCGCACCTGACGGTCGCCGCTCTCCTTCGCGGTGAGCGTGATGCCGGAGAGCGCGGCGGTGACCGGCTCGGCCTCTGTGGCCTGGGTGAGGGCGGCGGCGACGGTGGCCGGAGTGACCTCGGTGCCGTCCTGGAAGGTGGCCTCGCGCAAGGTGAAAAGCCAGTTCCGGTCGTTCTCGCGCGTCCAGGACTCGGCGAGCGCCGGGGCGGCGGCGCCGTTGGCGTCCAGCTTGGTGAGGCCCTCGGTGACGCCGAGTCGGCTGAGGAGGGTGGCGTCGGCGCCGTACGGGGAGAAGTTCTCGGCGGGCGGGAAGGCGAGGGCCACGCGCAGCCGGGAGCCGTCGGCGGAGTCGTCGCCGGCCGTGTCACCGCCCGAGGCGAAGCAGCCGGTCAGCACGGGGGCGAGGAGCAGGCCGGCGACGACGCGACGGCGGCGGGGAGAGCGCATGGTCCTTGGTTCTCTGTGGGGGAGGGAGGTGGCAGGTGGAGCGCGACGCAGCCTACATGAGAATGATTTTCATTTAACCGGCGAGGGGGCGGGCAGCCTCGGGCACCGGGATCTCGAAGTGCACGACCCGCTCCCCCGTCACCTCGCGCTCGTCGCACACGGCCACGCCCTGCGAGCGCCAGAAGTCCTCGGCGCCGGGCACCCCGGGGTCGGTGTGCAGATAGACGGAGCGATAACCGCCGTCGGCCGCCGCGAAGTCCAGCAGCGCGGCGACCAGGCGCCGGGCCAGCCCGCGCCGCCGGTGCTCGGCGCGCACGTACACACGGCGCAGCTGGGCGGTGTCGCCGGACGGGTAACGCTCCGCCAGCCAGCGAGGGTTGGGCGGATGAGCGGGGCCCCGGGAGTCCAGCGCGCCGGTGGCGACGACGGTGCCGTCGCGCCCGTCGACCGCCACCAGGAGCACATGCCGGTCGGGGGCGACGTACGCGCCGCGCAGATCGATGATGTCCCCGTGCCAGCGCGGCACATAGCCGGTGGCGAAGTCGCGGTAGACGGTGTCGAGCATCACCGCACGGGCGCTGTCGAGGTCGTCGGGTCCCGCCACCCTGATGTCGTAGTGCTGCACCTGCACATCATATGCAATAAGTCTGATCATGCCGATCAGGGGTGCGAGCGGCCGACCCTCCGTCGTGGGCGAACGGCCGGTCCTCCGCCGGGCGTGAGCGACAGCGCCCGGTCGGCCTGTATGCGACCGTGCGCCACCGTCCGCCGTGCGGGACACGCGTGTTGGGCCGCCTACCGGGTACTCCGTCGGTCATGCGGATGAGCGTGGTGGATGTGGGATCGAACACCGTACGGCTCGTGGTGGCGGACGCCGAGGGCGGCGTGCCGCTGCCGGTGCACACCGCCAAGTGGCGCCTGCGGCTGTCCGAGCAGGTGCCGCCCGGGGGTGATGTGCCCGACGAGGCCGTACGACAGCTGTGCGACGCGGTCGCGGCGGCGGCGCGCACGGCGGAGCGATGGGGGGCGTCGACGCCGCTGGTGTTCGCGACCGCCGTGGTGCGCTCCGCGCCGAACTGCCGGGACGTGCTGCGGGCCGTGCGCGCGGAGACCGGGGTCCCGATCTGCACCCTGCCCGGCGAGGTGGAGGCCGAGCTCACCTTCCTCGGGGCGCGGCGGTGGATGGGCTGGCGGTCGGGGCCGCTCGCGCTGCTGGACATCGGGGGCGGCTCGCTGGAGGTGGCCTTCGGACGGGGTCGGCTGCCCGACTTCGTGGCGTCGCTGCCGCTGGGCGCGAACCGCCTGACCCATGAGTTCTTCCACGGGCAGGACCCTCCGTCGCTGGACAGCATCAAGGCGCTGCGGCGCAAGGTCCGCCATCAACTCCGGGACGTCTCCGCGCGCATCCGCTGGGAGGGGCCGCGCACCGCTGTGGCCACCTCGCGCACCTTCCAACAGCTCTCCAGGCTGTGCGGGTCCGCGCCGGGTCGCCATGGGCCTTTCGTGGAGAGGGAGTTGCGGTGCGTGGATCTGGGAATCGCCATCTCCCGCCTCGCCGCCCTCTCCGCGGCCGAGCGGTCCGCCCTCCCGGGCATCTCCGCGCCGCGGGCGACGCAGAGCCTCGCCGGGGCGCTGGTCGGGCACACCACGATGAAGCTCGCCGGTCTGAAGTCCGTGACGATCTGCCCGTGGGCGATCCGCGAAGGCGTACTGCTGCGGCACATCGAGGACGGCCCGGCGTGGTGGTCGGAGGTGACGCGGGACATCGAACACACCGGGCCGGCCGGTTCGAGCGCGTCGGGCGCGTCGGGCGCCGTGCCGCTGCGCATCGCCGCGCCGGCCGGCTGACCTCACCTCACCTCACCTCACCGGAAGGACCCCATGACCCACCACGACAAGCGGAACCCGAACGACAAGCACGAAGAACAAGGCAGGAACGACAAGCCCGACACCGCTCTGGACGAGGTTCTGCACGAGGCGGAGGAGGCCGAGACCCGCGTCACCGACTCCGAGAAGCGGCGGCGGCGCCGGGGCGAGGCGGGCGACGCGATCACACCCAACGAGCAGGCGCAGGAGGAGTCCCACCGCGACTAGGGCGTGTTTCGGAAGTCCCTTCTGCTCTGCGACGCCCGGCACGCACTCTCGCCGCACCGGACGAAAGACCAAGTACGCCCAGTACGAGG
>NZ_JBHVDX010000420.1:0-3981 GCF_042802555.1 Streptomyces sp. NPDC057474
GGCCCTCGTTCCGGGGGCGCGCCCTGCCGTCGTTTCGGCTCGGCCACCCGTTCGCTGTCGGCATGCGGAACATTGCGTTCCGGCGGGCTCCGCCGCGCGTTTCGGTCCGTGTGATCCGTCGGCACGCGACCCGGACACCGCCACAGCTCCGGCCCGGGGTCAACCGAGCCTTTTCGTGAGCGTGTACTCCGTGATCCCCGGCGGATAGTCCGGGATCACGCACACCACCTCGTAGCCGAGCCGTTTGTAGAACTCCGGGGCCTGAAAGTCCCAGGTCTCCAGGCGGGCGGAGCGGCAGGCGCGGTCGCGGGCGGCCGTGTGTTCGGCCTGGGACAGCAGGTGCGAGCCGAGGCCCACCCCTCGGTGGCGTTCGTCGACCCAGAGATAGATCACGTGGAGCCAGGTGGCCCAGGTGTGGCCGACCAGGCCGCCGGCGAGGTCGCCCGCCTCGTCCAGGGCCCACACCTGGAGCGGCAGTTCGCGTTCGTCGGGGGTGCCGCGCAGGCCGCGGAGGATCGGCGAAGCGGCGGTGTTGCTGGCGCGCAGTCGGGAACGCAGCAATTGGCTTCGTTCTTTGTCGACTTCTGTCTCAATACGAAACATGCGGCACACCATAAACGTGCCGGACAACCAGTTCTGCAAATTACCTTCCGCTCCTGCCCCCCGGCCTTACCCTGATGAACAGCACCGGTGGGGGCCGGTGCTGATCAGGGGGCGAGACAGTCGGGTACGACGCCCGGAGTGGGGGTAGCGGTTCAGCACGGCGGCGGCCGTGCGGCTGCGACGCCCCGTCCCAGGTGTAAACCGGGGCACGCTCCGGGCGCCGTACTCGCGCCGGCCGTCCCCCGACCAGTGGGGGTTTCAGTGGTTCGCATCCGAGTCCTGGTCGTCGACGACCACCGTATCTTCGCCGAGTCGCTCGCCGCGGCCCTGGCCGCCGAGCCGGACGTCGACGTGTCCGCGGCCGGCAGTGGCCCCGCCGCGCTGCGCTGTCTGGACCGCGCGGCGGCGGAAGGGCGCAAGTTCGACGTGCTTCTGGTCGACGCCGATCTGGGGGGCCACGCTCATGTCCCCGGCGCGCGTCCGGCCGCCGTACCCGTGCCGGACGGCAGCGAGAACGGGCTCGTGGACGGCATATCGCTGGTCGCGGGCGTGCGTTCGGGACAGCCGAGCGTACGGACCGTCGTCCTCGCCGAGAAGGACGATCCGCGCCGGGCCGCGCTGGCCCTCCAGGCGGGCGCGTCCGGGTGGGTCGCCAAGGACTGCTCGCTGTCCCGGCTGCTCACCGTCATCCGGGGAGTGCTGCGCGACGAGACACATCTGCCGCCCGCGCTTCTCACGGGCGTCCTGCGGGAGTTGACCGCCGCGCGCAAGCACCGCACGGAGAGTGAGCGACTCGTGGAGTCCCTCACTCCGCGTGAGCGGGAAGTGCTTCGGTGCATGGTGGCAGGGCTGGGGCGCAAGGCCGTCGCCGAGCGCCTGTTCCTCTCCCCGCACACCGTCCGCACGCATATGCAGAACGTCCTCGGGAAGCTGGGCGTCCACTCCACCCTCGCCGCGGTCGCGCTCGCGCGCCGCGCCGGGGTCGGGCCCGTCGACCTGAAGCCTGTCGGGCGGATCATGCCGGAGGAAAGCAGCAGTGCCTGATCAGTGCCGGTGAGCGGGGGCGATGGGGTGCCCCGCGCGAGGTCCTTCGAGCGTGAGCGCGTGCCGGACCCCGCGTCTCCGGCCGGAACCGCCCGGCAGACCCTCAGCCGGGTATGTTGTCGAACGGGGCGGTCAACTGGCGTAGCAGGCCTGCCAGGTCGCCCCGCTGGGTGGGGGACAGCTCGGCCAGGATCGCCCGTTCCTGGTCGAGGAGTCCGGCGAGCGCCTGGTCCGCCCGGTCGCGACCCTCGTCCGTCAGCCGGACGAGCACGCCCCGGCGGTCACTGGGGTCGGGCAGCCGTTCGACCAGGCCCTTCTGTGTCAGCCGGTCGATACGGTTCGTCATCGTGCCCGACGTCACCAGCGTCTGGGTGAGCAGCTGACCGGGCGAGAGCTGATACGGGTTCCCGGCACGCCTCAGCGCGGTCAGCACGTCGAACTCCCACGGCTCCAGCTGGTGCTCGGCGAACGCCAGCCGGCGCGCGCGGTCCAGGTGCCGGGCAAGTCTGCTCACCCGGCTGAGTACTTCCAGCGGCTCCACGTCGAGGTCGGGGCGCTCCCGGCGCCACGCTGCGACCAGCCGATCGACCTCGTCCTCCATGGCGATCAGTGTAGTGGTTGTGTCGATGTGAAGTCTCTTGAGATCGAGAGAGTTAGCGTCAAGTCTCTTGACTTCGAGATATCTCGCGGTGAGAGTGGAGCCGTCCGGCGCTGGGCGACGACACCCGGCGCCGGAGTCCGGAGGAGTCACGAGGAGGTAGTTTCCCCATGCCCGCCACCAGCCCCACCTGGGACCCCCAGCAGTACCTGCGGCACGCCGGCCACCGCGCCCGCGCCTTCGTCGACCTGCTCGCCCATGTCCCCGAACCGCCCGCGGAAAACCCGCGCATCGCCGACCTCGGCTGCGGCCCCGGCAACGTCACCCGTCTCCTCGCCGACCGCTGGCCCACCGCGCACATCACCGGGTACGACAACTCGCCCGAGATGCTCGACAAGGCCCACGTCGACCACGAGGGGCCCATCCCGGGCGGCGGCCGCATCGACTTCGCCGCGGCGGACGTCCGCACCTGGGTGCCCCCGGAGCCGTACGACCTGATCGTCGGCAACGCCACCTTCCAGTGGGTCCCCGGCCACCTCGACCGCTTCCCCGCCTGGATCGACGCCCTCACCCCCGGCGGCACCTTCGCCTTCCAGGTCCCGGGCAACTTCGACTCGCCCAGCCACCGCCTCATGCGCGAACTCGCCCACTCCGCCCGATGGAAGGACCGGCTCGGCGAGACCCTCCGCCACGACGACGCGGTCCACGCCCCCGCCGACTACCTCGCCGCCCTCGCCGACCTCGGCTGCGAGGTCGACGCGTGGGAGACGACGTACGTCCATCTCCTCCAGGGCGAGGACCCGGTGCTCGACTGGGTGAAGGGGACGGGCCTGCGGCCGGTCCTCACCGAACTGGGCGCGGACGCCGAGCCGTTCGTCGCCGAGTACCGGGCCGCCCTGCGCGAGGCCTATCCGGCCACCGCGCACGGCACGCCGTTCCTCTTCCGCCGCATCTTCGTCGTCGCCCACAAGCCGGGGTCGGGCCGGTGATCACTGCCTTCGACCACGTCCTGCTCGCCGCCCCACCGGGCTCGGAGGGCCGGTTGCGGGCGTTCTACGTCGGCGTCCTCGGCATGACAGAGATCCCGAAGCCGCCCGCGCTCGCGGTGCGGGGAGGGTGCTGGTTCGGTGCGGGGGATGTGATTCTGCACCTCGGGGTGGAGGCGGGTTTCCGGGCGCCGAGGAAGGCGCACCCCGGGCTGCGGGTGCGGGACATCGACACGTACGCGGCCCGTCTGGCCGGGCGCGGGGCGCCGGTGACCTGGGACGACGACCTGCCGGGGCATCGGCGGTTCTACTCCGAGGATCCGGTGGGGAACCGGCTGGAGTTCCTGGAGCCGAACTGAGTCGGCCGGGTTGTCGATGGGAGGAGCGGGGGGTGGAGGGATCGGCGAAGCCGTCGCGGCGGCCGGTCGGCGATGTCGATGTTGTGCAAAATATTGACGGCAGATAACTACGCGCCTACCTTCGCGGTGTTCCTCCCTCGTTCCCCCTTAGCTCCAGGGAGACCCGCATGCCCCCGTCCCCACTCCCCAACCCCGCCGAACAGGCTGAACAGGCCCTGCGCACAAGGCAGTTGCGTCGTGTCGCGCTCTCCGGTCTGCTCGGTACGGCCGTCGAGTTCTACGACTTCCTCGTCTACGGAACGGTCGCCGCGCTCGTCTTCGGCGAGCTGTTCTTCCCGGGCGCCGACCCGGCCGTCGGCACCATCGCCGCGTTCGGCACCTTCGCCCCCGG
>NZ_JBHVDX010000421.1:0-3928 GCF_042802555.1 Streptomyces sp. NPDC057474
ACGAAGGTGCGCTACACCGGGGCCTCCCTCGGCTACCAGGGCGCCACACTCATCGGCGCCGGCTTCTCCCCCATGATCGCCGGAAGCCTCGTGGCCGGGAGCGGGAACAGCGCCCCCGTCGCCCTGCTGCTGTGCGGCGGCGCCGCGATCACCGCGCTGACCGTCTGCTTCGTGCGCGAGAGCAACAAGGCGTCCCTCGCGGACGCCGCCGAACGCCCCGCCGTCCCCCACACCCAGGAGATCTCCGCATGACGACCGGCACCCGCACCCGTACCGACACCGGCACCGGCACCGGCACCGGCGATGGCACTGGCACCCGTGCGCCCCGCCCCGGCGCCCGTACCCGCGCCGCACGTCGTACCGCCTGCGCGGCAGCCCTCCTGCTCGCCGTCAGCGCCGTACCCACGTCGGCCGTTGCAGCGACGACGGAGCCGAGCCGCGTAGAAGGCCAACTCCCCTCCGGGGCAACGTACTTGATGGACGTGCCCACGAACTGGAACGGCACCGTGCTGCTCTACAGCCACGGCTACACGCAGGCCGGCTCGCCCAACCCGGCGCAGAACGGCCCGGACGCCGCCACGAAGGCGCTGCTGCTCGCGGAGGGCTACGCGCTGATCGGTTCGTCGTACGCCACCACGGGCTGGGCGGTGACGGACGCGGTGCCCGATCAGCTGGCCACCCTCTCCGTCTTCGGCGACCGATTCGGGGCGGCGAGTCGGACCATCGCCTGGGGCCGGTCGTACGGCGGGCTCGTCACCACCGCGATCGCGGAGCGGCACGCGGACCGGATCGACGGTTCGCTGTCGTTGTGCGGCCTGGTCCACGGCGGCGTCGCCAACTGGAACAACACGCTCGACCCGGTCTTCGCCGTCAAGACGCTTCTCGCGCCCGACTCCGACGTGCCCCTGACCGGGCTGGCGGACCAGGAGGCCGCCACGAGTGCGGCGGACGCGCTGGTGACCGTGGTCGACTCGGCGCAGTCGACGGCCGAGGGGCGGGCGCGGATCGCGCTGGCCGCCGCCCTGCACAACATCCCGGTCTGGAACCAGCCGACGCAAGTACGGCCCGCCGCGAACGACTGGGAGGCTCAGCAGGCCAACCAGTACGACGCCGTCAAGGGGCTGCTGAGGGTCGCCGCGTTCAACCGGCGGCAGGAGGCCGAGGTGCGGGCGGGCGGCAACATGTCATGGAACACGGGGGTCGACTACGCGAAGCTGCTCGGGCAGTCGTCGGTGCGCAAGGAGGTCCAGGAGCTGTACAAGAAGGCGGGGCTCTCCCTGAAGGCCGACCTCGCCACCCTAGACCGGGCCCCGCGCATCAGCGCCGACCCGAACGCCGTCGAGTGGATGAGCGACACCAGTTCCTTCACCGGCGAGCTGACCAAGCCGCAGTTCAGCGTGCACACCATCGGCGACGCCCTCGTCCCCGTGCAGACGGAGAGCGCGCTGCGCCGGGCGGTCACGGCCGCCGGTTCCGGTTCTCTCCTCCGACAGGCGAACGTCGACAACGCCGGGCACTGCACCTTCAGCCCCGCCGAGCAACTCGCCGCCCTGCACACCCTGGAGGACCGCATCACCACCGGCAAGTGGCGCGGCACGGACGCGGAGTCCCTCAACGCCCGTGCCGCGGCGGCCGATTCCACGACCCCGGCCCGCTATGTGGCGTACCGCCCGTCCCCCTACCTGCGGCCGTACGACCTCGCGCACCCCGCCGACGGCCGGTGACCTGGTACGGCCGCCCGTCGGAGCGTCGGCGGGCGGCCGTACGCTTGCCCCTGTGGAGGACTACGACATCCTGGACACCCCGGACAGCGACGCCTCGGACGGCCCGCAGCCGCGCCCGCAGTCGCTCATGCTCGCCTTCTTCGGCAACCATGTGCTGGAGGAGGGCGACCGTGATCTGTGCGTGTACTCGGGCAGCATCATCGACGCACTCGGCCGTGTCGGCGTCGGTGAACAGGCCGTACGTTCCACGCTGACCCGCATGGTCAACCGCGGTCTGCTGCGGCGCCAACGCGAGGGCCGCAAAATGTACTTCGGTCTCACGCCGCAGGCGACGCGCGTCCTGTGGGACGGCCGCACCCGCATCTGGAAGCAGGGCGCCGTCAACGACGACTGGGACGGCACCTGGACCCTCCTCGGTTTCTCCCTCCCCGACTCCTGGAAGCGTCAGCGCCACGACCTGCGCTCGCGGCTGACCTGGTCCGGTTTCGGCGCCCTGTACAGCGGGCTGTGGATCGCCCCGGGGAACGTCGACATCTCCGGTGTCGTCGCGGAACTCGGGCTCACCGACCACGTCAAGATCTTCCACGCCCAGGCGAACGTGGCCACCGACATCGAACTGATGATCCGCGACACCTGGGACCTGGAGAGCATCGCCGCCCGCTATGTCACCTTCGACAAGCGCTGGACCGCCCACCTGGGCGCCGGTTCCGGCGACGACCCGATCGGGACCCGTCTGCGGCTCGTCAGCGAGTGGCTCTGGACCATCCGCACCGACCCCCGCCTCCCCGCCCGCCACCTGCCCCCCGCCTGGCCGGCCCGCCCCGCCGAGGACACCTTCCGCCGCGTCGCCGACCAGACCGCGGCGCCCGCGCAGCGGATGGCCGACGAACTCCTCGACACGATGCCGCCGCGCTAGGCCTGGCCGGGTCCGCGCGGCCGGTCGGCGAGCTGTTGCGCGGGCTCGGTGGCCCTGGCGAGCAGCCACTCCGAGGGGCCGCGGCAAAAGAGGCGGGACCAGAGGGTCACGAAGGCGGTCATGAGGGAACCCGCACCCCGCCGCCCTCGGCGTCGACACCCTCGACGAGCCGCTTCACATCCTCCGGTTCAGGGCCCACCCTCCCGGCCCGTCCCGAGCAACCCGTTGAGCACCAGCGCCGCCAGCGACTCCGCCGTGGCCGCGGTCCGCTCCGGCGAGGAGGGCTCATGGCGGCCGAGGCGGCGGGCGAGGGGGACGTCCAGCATGCCGGAGACGGTCGGGATGATGGCGAAGAAGAGCACGTCCATCGGAATGGGTGCCATGCGTCCGGCGGCGACGAGCCGGTCGATGCTGGACGCCATCCTCCCCACGACGACGCCGATGTAGTGGTCGTAGAGATAGTCCAACCGCTCGGTGTCCTGGTTGAGTTCGTCGACGAAGAGCCGGGCGACCAGGGGGGTGTCCGCGGCGACCCGGTAGAAATCGGTGATGAGCCGCCGGAGGTTCTCCGCGTCGTCGGCCGAGGGATCGGCCTCGGGCAGGCGCGCCAGCTGTGCCCCCCTGGCGGAGTCCACCACCGCGCGCCAGAACGCCGCCTTGGAGCCGTAGCGGTCGTTGATGAAGTTGTGGCTGACGCCCAGGCGGCGGGCCAGTTCTCGGGCGGACGCCCGGTCGTAGCCCAGCTCCGCGAAGGCCTCGAGCCCGCGCTGCAGGGTCCCGCGCACGCCCCAAGCCGGTGGTCCCGCTGGGCATGGGCATAGCAGCCGCCGCGATGGCCTGGCTGACCGCACTCGACCTGAACAGCTCCTACACGACCGACATCCTGCCGCCGCTGGTCCTCGCCGGACTCGGCTTCGGCCTGGTCATGGCCCCCGCCATGAGCCTGGCCACGGAGGGGGTCGCCGCGGAGGACGCCGGCGCCGCCTCCGCCACCGTCAACACCATGCAGCAGGTCGGCGGCTCCCTCGGTACCGCCCTCCTCAACACGCTCTCCACCAGCGCCGCCGCGGACTACCTGATCGGCAAGAACCCGAAGGACCCCGCCGTCGTCGCCCAGGCCGGCCTGGAGGCCTACTCCACCGCGTACTGGTGGTCCGCCGTCTTCTTCGCCGCCGGCGTGGTCGTCAGCTTCCTGCTCTACGGCGCGGCGCACCCGTCCACGACCCCGACGCGGCCCCCGCGGTGCACATGTGAGCCGAGGGCTCCCGAAGCCTCGTCGGGGCGACCT
>NZ_JBHVDX010000422.1:0-3916 GCF_042802555.1 Streptomyces sp. NPDC057474
CGGTGGGCTTCCCCGGGGCCGCGGGGCCACAGCTCGAGGCGGCCGTACAGCTCGCCGCCGGTGTGGTGGCGCTCGGGGCGGCGTCGGTCGGCAACCTGCTGCGGCTGCGCGGGCTGCCGCCGGTGGTGCTCTCGGCGGTCCAGCTCGCGGAGGCGACGCCCGGGCTGCGCGAGGGCATCGCCCGGCGGGTCGGTGAGAGGGCCGCGGAGCGGGGCTGGGCCGCGGCGAACCTCCTGGTGACGACGTTGACGTTCCGCCCGCTCGGTGCCCTGGTGAGCGTCGTGCTGGCCGGCGGCCGGTACACGGAGGCGCAGGCCCGCCACAGTGCGTGGGAGGAGTGGGCGCACCGGCTGGCCGCGCACGAGGGGACGTACCGCCATGACGCGGTACCGGCTCACAAGCGGCCCGCCCCGCTGCCCTCGGGACCGGGCGAACGGTACGCCAACCTGGCGGTCCCGGCGTCCCTCGCGGCGTACGGGCTGACCGCCCTGGGCACGCTCAGCCATGACCGGGGTCTGGCACTGCTGACCGCCGGGACACCGAGGGGCCCGCGGTTCGGCAAGGAGGCGTTCGCCTGCTCGGTGGCACGGACCGCCTCCGACCGGGGAGCGCTGGTGCTGCGGCCGGAGGCGTTGCGCCGGCTCGACCGGATCGACACCGTCGTCCTCGACGCCCGGGTGCTGGCCACCGGCGGGTGGACGGTCGAGCACGTGGTGCGCCTGACGCCGCTCGGCGGGGCGGGTGAGACGGCTGACACGGACCGGACGGCCGAGGCGCATGAGACGGCCGGCACGGGCAGGGCGAGTGAGACCGGCCAGACAGCAGACACGGGCCAGACCGCCGAGGCACACAGGACGGCTGACGCAGGCCGGACGGCCGAGGCGGCGGACGGCCCGGACGACGACGAGATCCACGCGCGGATCCACGAGCTGATCGAGTCGGACCGGCCGCAGCGGGGGCGGGCCGGACGGGGCCGCGGACCCGTGCCGCCGCCACGGCGGGCGGGCTGGGAGTTGCGGCCGTTCACCGGCACGGACCCCGGGCCCGGCGGCGCCGGGGTGCCCGAGGAGACGGCGGCGCAGACCGCGCGGTGGGCCGGGGAGGGGGCGCGGGTCCTGCTCGTCGTCAGGGACGGGACACCGGTCGCCGTGGCCGGTCTGGTCCCCCAACTGCACGCGCTGGCACACCACTTGGTGCGGGCGGCGGGTGAGTGCGGCCAGGTGCGGCTGGTCGGCGGACCGCCCGGCCTGCACCACAGGTTCGGACTGCCCGAGCCGCTGCCCACCGGGCACGACCGCACGGCCGCGCTGGTCCGCTCCCTCCAGGCGGAGGGCCATGGCGTCGCGGTGGTGTCGGCGCGCACCCGACGCGCGCTGGCCCGGGCCGATCTGGGCATCGGAGTGATCACCGGTCCGCGTCATGTGCCGTGGGACGCGGATGTCGCCGCCCGGCCCGACGTCGTCCATATGCTGCTGACGGCCCTGCCGGAGGCCCGGCGGATCGGCGTGCTGTGCACCCGTATGGAGGGCGCCGGCGCCCTCACGGGCGGGGCTCTCGGCCTCTTCGTCCCGCGTCCGGGGGCCTGGGCGCGGGTCCGTCTGGTGGCCGACGCGGTGACGGTCGCGGGGATGACGGTCGGCTTCTGGGCAGGCCGGCGGCTGCGCGCCCGGCCGGCTCCGGCGGTCATCGAGCGTACGCCGTGGCACTCCATGACGGTGCGTCAGGTGATGGCGCGTCTGGGTACCTCCTCCCGGGGGCTGGACGAGGCGGAGGCCGCCCGGCGCAGGGAGTCCGAGGGTCGTGACCGGCACGACGGTGCCGTCACCCTCGTCGGCAGGATCGCGGAGGAGCTGGCCAATCCCCTCACTCCCGTCCTGGCGATCGGCGGCGGCATCTCGGCGGCACTCGGCTCCGTACTGGACGCCGTGCTCATCGGCGGGGTCCTGGGGGTGGACGCGCTGGTGGGCGGGGTGCAGCAACAGCGGGCCGACCAGGTGGCGCGGCGACTGGTCGAGGCGACCTCGGTACGGGTGAGCGTGCGCCGCGCCGGCCGGGAGGAGACGGTGGAGTCGGCCGCCGAACTCCTGGTGCCCGGCGATGTGGTCGAGCTGCGGGCCGGTGACGCGGTCCCGGCCGACTGCAGGGTGGTGCGGGCGACGGGTCTGGAGGCCGACGAGTCCAGCCTGACGGGCGAATCGGAGCCGGTCGTGAAGACCGCCGGGCCCAGCGCCGCCCGGGCCGTCGCCGACCGTACCTCCATGCTCCACCAGGGCACGACCGTGGCGGCCGGCGAAGCGCTCGCCGTGGTCGTCGCCACCGGCAGTGCCACCGAGGTCGGCAGCGCGGCCGGGACGGACCCCGGGGAAGGACCGCCGGAGAGCGGTGTGGAGCGGCGGCTGAAGGCCCTCGGCCGGTGGTTCCTGCCGCTGTCGGTCGCCTCCGGCGTCGCGCTCTTCGCCGTGGACCTGCTGCGCAGACGACCCCTGGGCGCGGCCCTGGGGTCCGCGGTCAGCCTGTGCGTCGCCGCCGTGCCCGAGGGGCTGCCCTTCGTGGCCACGGTCGCGGAGCTGGCGGCGGCCCGTCGGCTGTCCGCTCGTGACACCCTCGTCCGCAGCGCCCCCACCATCGAGGCGCTCGGGCGTACCGATGTGCTGTGCTTCGACAAGACCGGCACGCTCACCGAAGGCCGGATCAGCCTCCAGCAGGTGTCGGACGGGCTGGAGCTGGGCTCGCTGGAACAGGGTGCGCCGGACCGGCTCGGCCCGGCGCTGCGCCGGATCGTCGCCACCGCCGCCCTGGCCGGTCCGACGGGCCCGGCCGCTTCGCTCGCCCACCCCACCGACCGGGCCATCGCGGCCGGGGCCGAGCTGCTCGATGCCGCCCCCACCCGGGCGGCCGGGCTCGCCTCCGAGACCTGGGACCGGGTGACGGAGCTGCCGTTCGAGCCCGGGCGCGGCTTCCACGCCGTGCTGGGGCGCTCCGGCGGCCGGGCACGGATCGTCGTCAAGGGCGCGCCGGAGGTCGTCCTGGCCCGCTGCGACCGTGTCCGGCGCGACGGCGGCAGCGAGCCCTTCGACGACCGGGCACGGGAGGCGATCGAGGCGGAGACCGATCGGCTGGCCCGTCAGGGCCTACGGGTCCTGGCGGTCGCGGAGCACGTGCTGCCGTCGGACGCGCCGCAGGACGACGGCGAACTCGCCGAGCTCGCGGACCTCAGCGACGAGAACCTCGACGGCCTGTGCCTGCTGGGCCTGCTGGGACTCGCGGACCCGGTACGGGCCACCGCGGCCGAGAGCGTGCGGCGGCTGGCCACGGCCGGGGTGCGCATCGTCATGGTCACCGGGGACCATCCGAGCACCGCCGCCGCGATCGCCAGGGAGCTGCGGCCGGACGAGGAACCGCGTCTGATGACCGGCACGGAACTGGACGCCCTCGACGACGCCGCGCTCGCCGGCACGCTGCCGGACATCACGGTGTTCGCCCGGGTCACCCCGGCGCACAAGGTCCGTATCGTCACCGCGCTGCGCGCGGCAGGCCGGACCGTCGCCGTCACCGGTGACGGCGCCAACGACGCGCCCGCCATCCGGATCGCCGACGTCGGCATCGCCCTCGGCTCCCGGGCGACCCCGGCGGCCCGCTCGGCCGCCGACGTGGTGGTCACCGACGACCGCATCGAGACCATCGTGGACGCGATCGTCGAGGGCCGGTCCATGTGGGCCTCGGTGCGCAAGGCGCTGGGCATCCTGCTGGGCGGCAATCTCGGGGAGATCACCTTCACCCTGGCGACCAGTCTGTTCACCGGGCGCAGCGCGCTCAACGCGCGTCAGCTCCTCCTGGTCAACCTGCTCACGGACATGCTGCCGGCCATGGCCATCGCCGCCCGGCCGTCGGCCGCCCGCCCCGACAAGCTCCTCGC
>NZ_JBHVDX010000423.1:0-3857 GCF_042802555.1 Streptomyces sp. NPDC057474
ACCTCGTTCCCGTCCGCGCCTTCGACCTCGTTCCCGTCCGCGCCTTCGACCTCGTCCTCGTCCTCGTCCGTGGAGGACGGCGGGTTCACCGCCAGGCTGGCCGCCCGGCTGGCCGCCGCCCCGGTCACCGTCCATCTGCGGGAGCATCGAGAGGGTGACGGGCTGGTGCGTGCCTCGGCCGCCCTGCGTGCGGCGGGGGTGGAGGCGCTGCACTTCACGCCCCCGGCGGCCGAGGACGAACTCGTCGGGCTCCTCCCCGGGCTGCTGCGCGAGGCCCGGCTGCGCGGTTGTGCGGTCGTGGTGTCGCCGCTGCCGGAGAAGCCGGGGGCGCTCTTCCGGGCGCTGACGGCGGCCGACGTGTCCGTGTTGTTCGCCGGGGCGCAGCCGTACGACCCGCAGTGGTGCGACCGCGATCCGCTGGTCCTCGACGTGCCCCGGCCGCCCTCGGGTGCCGTGGACGCCTGGTCGGCGGCGCTCGGAGCGGGGGCGGACGGGCCGGGGTTCGACCTGGCGGCCACGGTCGCCCCGTACCGGCTCGGCGGTGACCGGATCGAGCGGGCCGCCCGCGCGGCCGTGGACCTCGCGGCGTTCGACGGCACCCCGGTGACCGCCACCCATCTACGGCTGGCCGCGCGGGTGCAGTCCGCCTCCGGTCTGGAGCGGCATGCCCGCCGGATCCGCCCCGACGTCGGCTGGGACGACCTCGTCCTGCCGGACAAGCCCCTCGCCCAGCTGCGGGAACTCGCCCTGCGTGCCCGCCATCGCGACCGGGTGCTCGGCGACTGGCGGCTGAGCGCCGGGGGCGGCCGGGGCCATGGGGTCCTCGGGCTCTTCGCGGGCGAGTCGGGCACCGGCAAGACGCTGTCGGCGGAGGTCGTGGCCGCCGAACTCGGCCTGGACCTCTATGTCGTGCAGCTCTCCTCGATCGTCGACAAGTACGTGGGCGAGACCGAGAAGAACCTGGAACGGATCTTCACCGAGGCCGACCGCACCGACGCCGTGCTGCTCTTCGACGAGGCGGACGCCGTGTTCGGCAAGCGCTCGGAGGTCAAGGACGCCCACGACAAGTACGCCAACATGGAGAGCGCTTATCTGCTCCAGCGTCTTGAGTCCTTCGACGGCATCGCCCTGCTGACCACCAATCTGCGGGCCAACATCGACGAGGCGTTCACCCGGCGGCTGGACCTGGTGGTCGACTTCCCGTTCCCGGACACCGCCCAGCGGCTGGCCCTGTGGCGGCACAGCCTCGCCGCGGTGCCCCGCGCGGACGACACCGACCCGGCGGCGGTCGCCCGCGACTTCGAGCTGGCCGGCGGTTCCATCCGCAGCGCGGTCGTCACCGCCGCCTACGCCGCCGCCGGGCGCGCCGGGCCGGTCACCACGGCCGACCTGCGGGAGGGTGCGGAGCGCGAGTACCGCAAGGCCGGGCGGCTGGTGCCGGGCGAGGGCAACTGGTAGCGGGCACGGCATCCGGCGAGGCCCCGATACACACGCCGGGAGCGCCGGGCGAGGACGGCGGGAGCGCCCCGATGGGGACGCCCCCGCCGGGCGGAACTACTTCACGCGCCACTTCTGGTTGGGCGTGCCCGCGCAGGTCCACAGCTGGAGCTTGGCGCCGTTGCCGGTGCCGTTGTCCTTCACGTCGACGCACTTGTCGGCCTGCGGGTTGACCAGGTCGCCGGCGGTGCTGAGCACGAACTGCTGGGCGGGGTTGCCGCTGCACCTGGCCACCTGGATGACGGCACCATCGTCGCGGGAGCCCCACGCGACGTCCATGCACAGCCCGAGGGAGCGCACGGTGCCGTCGTTCCGGAAGTCCCACTTCTGGTTGGCGGTGCCGGCGCAGTCCCAGAGCTGCAGCGGGGAGCCGTCCTTGCCCTTGCCGTTCTCCGCGTCCGTGACGTCGACGCAGCGGTTCGAGGCCTGGCCGATGATCTTGAACCCCTTGGCGGCGGCCGGCTTCTTCGTCGTGGGCTTCGTTTCCGGTTCCTTGTCCGACCCGGACCCCGATCCGCCGGAGCCGGAGCCCGACCCCGAACCGGATCCCGACGTCGGACCCGAGTCCTCGGGCTGCTCCTCCTGCTGGGGAGCCTCGGGCGTCTCCGAGGGCAGCGGCGCCGCGGAGATGCTCGGCGCCGGGGCCATCGGGGACGGGCTGGCGCTCGGCAGGGCCGTAGTACCGGCCTCCTGGAGCTCGCCAGCGGCACTGACGACCCTGGGCTGGTAGGCGAGCCACAGCATCACGAAGGTGATCGCGAGGGCCAGGAAGATCCCCATGCAGGTGGCGAGCCAGCCCGGCAGGAACCCCCGCTGGACATAGGTGCCGTCGACGGACTGCGGCGCGACGCCCGCCCGTTGGACGGCGAGCGCGTACGGTCTCTCCTCCTTGGACCCGAACCAGATGACCTGTCTCGGCTTCAGCGTGGCCTTCACGAACGCGGCACGGCCGGGCTCGATCTGGACGTTGCTCGGATGGATGTCGTACGACAACTGGTCGCCGTTGTCACTGCCGCTGACGGCGGCGGTGACCTTCGTGTTGCCGAGGTTGTCGATGGCCAGCTTGGGCCGTCCCCGCAAGCGCCCCTTCACGGTCGGCGGCACGAGCTCCGCCCGCACCTCCGTGAACGGGGTGATCGTCAGGTTCCCCTCGGGGACGGTCGTCGCCTCCGGGTACTGGGTGGGCGTGATCCGTACGGCGTACGGGTTCGGGCCGGCCGTCGCGTCGGGGGTGCGGGGCGGCGCGAACGTCAGCTCCACCGTCCCCGTCGTCCCCGGGTAGAGCCGCAGCGTCTGTGGCTCCACGGTCGTCCACGGCGCGATGTCGCCGACGGGCTCGAAGCGGTACTCGTCGACGACGTCGCCGGTGTTGCGCAGACGCAGCCGTACGGTCGTGCTGCCCCCCGGGTCCACGGTCGCGGAGGCGGGTTCGAGGGAAGTCCAGAGGCTCACGGTCAGGCCCCCGCGCCGGGAACGATCTGCCATTCCTGGTCGTCGGTGACGGTGCAGTGGAAGAGCATCAAGGTCACCTCGTTGCGTGTGTCTTCGTTGCCCGCGATTTCGAGGCACTTGTTCTTGCTCGCGAAGTTGCGGATCCAGTAGCCGCCGCTCTGCTGCGGGTCGAGCCACCACAACTGGTTGTCGCTGGTCGTGCCGTCACAGGTGAACTCCGTGATCTTCGTATGGATCGGGTTCTCTCCGTAGTTCGGCAGGTCCATGCAGAGCTGGTCCTTGGCGTTGCGGATCTGGAAGAGATCACTGCCGTCGGGCGCCTTTTCCTCAGCCTTCACCTCCAGGTTCCAGAGCTGGTTGTCCGCCGTGCTGTCGTCGCAGGTGAACTGCTGGACCCGGCCGTCTCTCCGCCCGTTGCTCTCGCCGGGGACGTCGGCGCACAGCTTGGTGGCGAGGTTGCGCAGGAGGACGTTGCGCGCGGGCAGCACGCCCTTGTCCTTCTCCTCGGCCTGCTCGGTCGGCTCGGCGGTCGCGCCGCCGCCACCGCCGCCACCGCCGCCACCGTCGTCCGCCTGCTCGGACGGAGCCGATGCCTCCTCCGGCTCCGGCTTCGGCTCCGGCTTCGCGGACTCCAGTGGTTGCGGCGAGGCCGAGGGCGGCAACGTGCTGACGGAGGTCTCCTGGAACTCGGTGGCGGCGCTGACGACCCGGGGCTTGTAGGCCAGCCACAGCGTCAGGAACGTGATCGCGAGCGCCAGGAAGATCCCGAGGCAGGTGGCGAGCCAGCCCGGCATGAAGCTGCGCTGCACATAGGTGCCCTCGACATCCAGCGGCGTCACCCCCGACCGCTTCACCGCGAGCGCGTACGGCCGCTCCTCCTTCGAGCCGAACCAGGTGACCTGACGCGG
>NZ_JBHVDX010000424.1:0-3844 GCF_042802555.1 Streptomyces sp. NPDC057474
CTTCAAGACCACAACCGGGTCTTGAAGGCCGACGTCACGCGAGCCCCCGAATTAACCAACAGCGTCCGGCGAACCAGGACGGGGGCCCACGCACATCCCGTGCTCACGGCTGACCGGTCAGCCGGAGCCCACGAACAGCACCAGCAGCAGCCAGACCACCGGAGCGGTCGGCAGGAGGGAGTCCAGGCGGTCCATGATGCCGCCGTGGCCCGGCAGCAGCGTGCCCATGTCCTTGATGCCGAGGTCCCGCTTGATCATGGACTCGCCGAGGTCGCCCAGCGTGGCGCTGGCCGCGACGGCGAGGCCGAGGAGCAGGCCCTGCCACCAGGCTCCGTCGTGGATGACGAACTGCATGAGCAGCGCGCCCGCGACCATGGCGAAGGCGATCGCGCCGAGCAGCCCCTCACGGGTCTTGCCGGGGCTGATCCGCGGAGCGAGCTTGTGCGTGCCGAAGCGCCAGCCCACGGCGTACGCGCCCGTGTCGCTGACCACGGTCAGCAGCAGGAACACGAGAACCCGCTGCGGCCCGTCGTCGGCGGTGAGCATCAGCGCGACGAACGTGGCCAGGAACGGCACGTAGAAGGCCGCGAAGACCCCCGCCGTGACGTCCTTGAGGTAGTTCTCCGGCGGTTCCGTCATCCGCCAGACGAGGACGGCGAGCGCGGTGAGCGCCATGGCCACCCAGGCGCCCTCCGGCCCCCGTACGTACCCGGCGACGACCATGGCGGCCCCGCCGACCGCGAGCGGCACGAGGGGCGCCTTGATGCCCTTGCGTTCATGCAGGCGCGAGGTGAGCTCCCACAGCCCGACCACCACGGCGACGGCTATCACGCCGACGAAAGCCGCCTTGACGATGAACAGCGACGCGACGATGACCGCGCCGAGCCCGACGCCGACCCCTATGGCGGCGCCCAGATCACGACCCGCGCTCTTCTTCTGCGGGGCGGGCTGCGGGGCGTCGGGCATGGGCTCCCGCTTCTGCGGCGCCTCCCCGTAGGGGTGCGCCGACGGCGTCTCGTCGCGGAACGGGGGGCCGGCCTGCCGAGCGGCCCCCCGGTCGTCGTCCTGGTCCCCGCCATGCGCGGGTACGTCGGGCACGATGGGCATGGGGCGAGTCTGCTGGGCCTCAGGCGCATCGTGCGTGGGACCCGCCGGGGCATGCCCCTGGACAGGTCCCCGGTCGGTCGGCGCCCAGTACCCGGCTTGTGACGGCGCCCCCCAGGAAGAGTCGTTCATCAGACCTCGAGGAGCTCCGCTTCCTTGTGCTTGAGCAGCTCGTCCACCTGGGCGACGTACTTCGCGGTGGTGTCGTCGAGCTCCTTCTCCGCACGGCGGCCCTCGTCCTCGCCGACCTCGCCGTCCTTGACGAGCTTGTCGATCGCGTCCTTGGCCTTCCGGCGGACCGAGCGGATGGACACCTTGGAGTCCTCCGCCTTGCTCCTGGCGACCTTGATGTAGTCGCGGCGGCGCTCCTCGGTCAGCTCGGGGAACACCACCCGGATGATGTTGCCGTCGTTGCTCGGGTTGACGCCGAGGTCGGAGTCGCGGATCGCCTGCTCGATGTTGCGCAGGGCGGTCTTGTCGAACGGGGTCACCACGGCCATGCGCGGCTCCGGCACCGAGAACGAGGCCAGCTGGTTGATCGGCGTCAGCGCACCGTAGTAGTCGGCCACGATCTTGTTGAACATCGCCGGGTGCGCACGACCGGTACGGATCGCGGCGAAGTCGTCCTTGGCGACCACGACGGCCTTCTCCATCTTCTCCTCGGCCTCGAGGAGGGTCTCTTCGATCACCACTTGCTCCTGCGTGTCTTGAGTAGGCCCGGCAGCTGTTCTTGGTCTGGTCGGCGGCCGGCTGCGTCGCGTCTTGTTCCTGCACGGTTCCCGACCGGCAGGACATTGTCCATCCCCCGGTCAGGCTCCGTCCCCCGGGCAGGGGAAGGACCCGGTCAGGCCCGGCTTCCCTGATCACCCACGAGAGTGCCGATCTTCTCACCCTTGACGGCCCGCGCGATATTGCCCGCCTTGAGAAGCTCGAACACGAGGATCGGGAGCTTGTTGTCGCGGCAGAGCGTGATCGCGGTGGCGTCGGCGACCTTCAGCTCGCGGGTGATGACCTCGCCGTAGCCCAGGGAGTCGAACTTGACCGCGTCCGGGTTGGTCTTGGGGTCGGAGTCGTAGACCCCGTCCACGCCGTTCTTGCCCATCAGCAGCGCCTCGGCGTCGATCTCCAGGGCGCGCTGGGCGGCGGTGGTGTCGGTGGAGAAGTACGGCATGCCCATACCGGCGCCGAAGATGACCACTCGGCCCTTCTCCAGGTGGCGCACGGCACGCAGCGGGATGTACGGCTCGGCGACCTGACCCATGGTGATGGCGGTCTGGACGCGGCTGTCGATGCCCTCCTTCTCCAGGAAGTCCTGGAGGGCGAGGCAGTTCATGACCGTGCCGAGCATGCCCATGTAGTCCGAACGGGCCCGGTCCATGCCGCGCTGCTGGAGTTCGGCGCCGCGGAAGAAGTTGCCGCCGCCGATGACGACCGCGATCTCTGCTCCGTCGCGTACGACGGCCGCGATCTCCCGGGCGATGGCGTGCACCACGTCCGGGTCGACGCCGAGGCCACCGCCCCCGGAGAACGCCTCTCCGGACAGCTTCAGCATGAACCGGCCGCGTTCCGCTTTGCTTTCGTCGCTCTTCTCGGGCTTGGTGGTCATGGAGATTCGCCTCTTTACCTGTCGCACATACGAAGAAGGCCATTGCCGGTGGGGTGGTGTTCGCATCCCATGCGCGGCAATGGCCTCCTCGTCAGATCTGCTGTCGTCCGTCGCGCGTCACGCGCGCACGTGGCGTGCGTACGCGAACGACTGCACTCGACCCTATCGGGGCCGGGCGCCCGTCGCTTGACGGACTCAGATGCCGACCTTGATGCGCGTGAAGCGCTTCAGGGTGACACCGGCCTCGTCCAGGACCTTCTGCACGGACTTCTTGTTGTCCAGCGCGTACGGCTGGCCGAGCAGCGTGGCGTCCTTGAAGAAGCCGTTGAGGCGACCCTCGACGATCTTCGGCAGGGCGGCCTCGGGCTTGCCCTCGGCGCGGGTGGTCTCCTCGGCGACGCGGCGCTCGGACTCGACGACGTCGGCCGGCACGTCCTCCTTGGAGAGGTACTTCGGCGCGAAGGCGGCGATGTGCTGGGCGATGCCCTTGGCCACGTCGGCGTCGGCCTTGTCCAGCTCGACCAGGACACCGATCTGCGGGGGCAGGTCGGGCATGGTGCGGTGCATGTAGGAGAAGACGAAACCGTCGGCGTACTGCGCGAAGCGGTCGAGGACGATCTTCTCGCCGAGGTTGGCGTTGGCCTCGTCCACGTACGCCTGGACGGTCTTGCCGGCCTCGATCTCGGAGGCGAGCAGGGCCTCGAGGTCGGCCGGGGCGGTCTTGGCGACGTGCTCGGCGATCGCGGCTGCGGCGGCCTGGAACCTCTCGCCCTTGGCGACGAAGTCCGTCTCGCACTTCAGCTCGACGAGGACACCGGAGGTGTTGTCGTCGGCGATGAGGG
The DNA here is from genome assembly GCF_042802555.1 of Streptomyces sp. NPDC057474. Taxonomy (NCBI): domain Bacteria; kingdom Bacillati; phylum Actinomycetota; class Actinomycetes; order Kitasatosporales; family Streptomycetaceae; genus Streptomyces; species Streptomyces sp. NPDC057474. The sequence continues at coordinate 3,553 of NZ_JBHVDX010000424.1, forward strand.
AGACCACGGCGCCGTTCTCGGCGGAGCGGCCCTCGCGCTTGGCGACGCCCTTCTGGCCCTTGATGCGCAGGGCCTCGACGGCCTTGTCCACGCTGCCCTCGGCCTCGTCCAGGGCCTTCTTGCAGTCCATCATGCCGGCGCCGGTGAGCTCACGGAGCTTCTTGACGTCGGCGGCGGTGTAGTTCGCCATGATCTGTGAATCTCTTCTCGGAGTTCGAAGTCTCGAAGTCGGCGTCCGCCGCCGCTCGTAGGGCGGGCGCCCGCCGAAGATCTACGGGCTGTGGGTGAACGG
>NZ_JBHVDX010000425.1:0-3828 GCF_042802555.1 Streptomyces sp. NPDC057474
GAGTTGCCTACGTGTCACACCCAGCGTCCTATCAGGTCCTGCCCCCACACGGGACCAGAACCCGAAATTGATCACGACCTCACACAGGCCCTAGTACGACTGCGGGTGCCTGCCTGTGGACAACCTGCTCAGCTGTCTCCGGCGACCTGGCAGCATGGCCATGTGACAGCAGCAACGCACTCCACCCTCTTCCCGCGGGTCCCCGACTCGGCCGACGCGGTGCTCGAAGGGCTCGATCCCGAGCAGCGCGCGGTGGCAACCGCCCTGCACGGTCCGGTGTGCGTGCTGGCGGGCGCGGGCACGGGCAAGACCCGGGCCATCACCCATCGGATCGCCTACGGCGTGCGTGCCGGGATGCTCCAGCCCGCCAGTGTGCTGGCCGTCACCTTCACCAACCGTGCCGCCGGAGAGATGCGCGGCCGCCTCCGCCAGCTCGGCGCCGCCGGAGTCCAGGCCCGGACGTTCCACTCGGCCGCGCTGCGCCAGCTCCAGTACTTCTGGCCGAAGGCCGTCGGCGGCGGCATGCCGCGTATCGTCGACCGCAAGATCCAGATTGTGGCGGACGCGGCCGCAGCCTGCCGTATCCGTCTCGATCGCAACGAACTCCGCGACGCCGCCGCCGAGATCGAGTGGTCCAAGGTCACCCGGACCGTCCCCGCCGACTACGCCGCCGCGACCGCCAAGCGCGGCCGCGAGGTCCCCCGCGACCCGGCCGAGATCGCCCAGATCTACGCGACGTACGAGGACCTGAAGCGCGAGCGCGCCGTCATCGACTTCGAGGACGTCCTCCTGCTCACGGTCGGCATCCTCCAGGACCGTCACGACATCGCCGAGCAGGTCCGCTCCCAGTACCAGCACTTCGTGGTCGACGAGTATCAGGACGTCAGCCCTCTCCAGCAGCGCCTCCTGGAGCTGTGGCTCGGCGACCGGGACGACCTGTGCGTCGTGGGCGACGCCAGCCAGACGATCTATTCGTTCACCGGCGCAACTCCCGACCATCTGCTCGACTTCCGCCACCGCCACCCCGGGGCCACCGTCGTCAAGCTCGTCCGTGACTACCGCTCCACCCCGCAGGTCGTCCACCTCGCCAACGGCCTGCTCTCCCAGGCCCGTGGCCGCGCCGCCGACCACCGCCTCGAACTGATCTCCCAGCGCCCGCCGGGCCCCGAGCCCCGCTACACCGAGTACACGGACGAGCCCGCCGAGGCCGAGGGCGCCGCCCGCCGTATCCGCGACCTCATCGCCTCCGGCGTCCCCGCGAGCGAGGTTGCCATCCTGTTCCGGACGAACTCCCAGTCCGAGACCTACGAGCAGGCCCTCGCGGACATCGGAGTGCCCTACCAGCTGCGCGGCGCGGAACGGTTCTTCGACCGCCCCGAGGTGCGCAAGGCGGGGGCCGCGCTGAGAGCCGCCGCCCGCTTCGGCGGCAATGACACCCTCCTTGAGGACACCGTCGACCTGCCCTCACAGGTGCGGGCCGTGCTGTCCGGCGAGGGCTGGACCGGCGAACCGCCGACGGGCTCCGGTGCGGTCAGGGAACGCTGGGAGTCACTGGCGGCCCTGGTGAACCTGGCCCAGGACTTCGCCGCGGCCCAGCCCGACGCCACGCTCGGCGACCTGGTGGCGGAACTCGACGAACGGGCGAACGCCCAGCACGCCCCGACCGTCCAGGGCGTCACCCTCGCCTCACTGCACTCCGCGAAGGGCCTGGAGTGGGACGTCGTCTTCCTGGTCGGTGTCGCCGAAGGCATGATGCCGATCACCTATGCGAGAACGGACGAACAGATCGAGGAGGAAAGACGACTCCTCTACGTGGGCGTCACTCGCGCGCGCGAACGCCTCTCCGTCTCCTGGTCGCTGTCCCGATCGCCCGGCGGCCGCCCCAACCGCCGCCCCAGCCGCTTTCTCAACGGCCTGCGGCCCGGATCCACCGCCACGACGGGCCGGACCGGCACGGCCGGTTCCGGGGGCGTCGAATTGGGTTCGGCGGTCGGCCGGCCGGGTGACCTCGCGAGCGGCGGCGCGGAGGCGGTTCGACGCCGCACCAGCCGGACTCCGGCCCGCTGTCGTGTCTGCGGGCGCACCCTGCGGGACGCCGGTGACATGAAGCTGATGCGCTGCGAAGACTGCCCCTCCGACATGGACGAGGGCCTCTACGAGCGACTGCGTGAGTGGCGCGCGGTCCAGGCGCAGCGCAGTGGCCAACCGGACTTCTGTGTCTTCACCGACCGGACGTTGATGGCGATCGCGGAAGCGGGGCCGAGCACTCCGGTTGAACTCGGTCGTATCCCCGGCGTCCGCGCCCGCAAGTTGCAGCGGTACGGCGCCGATGTTCTCGACATCTGCGCAGGTCGGGAGCCTGGGTGCGAGGACGAGAACGACTGATACGAACTCGTCGAAAAAATAGTTTGCGCATGCCCCAGCAATCCCCATAGGTTCTTAGGCACGAGAGCAGCGGCCTTCTCGAAGGCCCTGGTTTCGTGATGTACTTCATATCCGTCGGATTGGTTCGCGCCGGTCCCCGTAGACGCCGAGAGGAGGCGAGCCCCGTGATCAGCAACAACACCAGTCTCATCAGCACGGTCAAAATGACCGATCGCTCGGCCGTCTCCCTGTGCATGCTCGGCGTCTCGAACCTGGGTACCGGTCTGTCCGCCATCAGTGGCGGCCGTCCGGCGTCCTCCGTGTCTCTGGCGGGTCTTCCCGTCCGTGAGCGCAATGAGCGACCGACCAAGGCACTGGAAGCAGCAGTAACGGCACAGGCCCATGCCTATGCCATTGCGGCCGGTGCCGGATTCCGGAAGCAGACGACGCAGCACCACTTGATGTGGGCCTTCCGTGGGCCTGAACCCTGGAGTGATCCAGCCTGATCGATGATCAGGCCGGCGCCTTCAGGGCCGCGGAACCCCACCCGGGATCCGCGGCCCTTTTGTTTGTCCCCGACCGGGGACTGCAGAGCGAAGGGGCCTCGGGACAAGAAAAGAACCCGGTACCAGCCGCCACCGGCCAACAGGCCGGAACGACCAGACGAGGAAGACGAACCGTGCAACTCGAAGCGCACGCCCCGTCCGTACCGCCTTCCGAAACGATCCCCCCGCCCGGTCTCACGGAGGACTCCACCTTGACCCCGCTCACCGCGCTCACCGCGCTCGACGACGCCATCGAGAACCTCGGCGTACCCGTCCCCTGCCGTTCCTACGACCCGGAGGTCTTCTTCGCCGAGTCGCCGGCCGACGTCGAGTACGCCAAGTCCCTCTGCCGCACCTGCCCGCTGATGGAGGCCTGCCTCGCCGGCGCCAAGGAGCGGCGTGAGCCCTGGGGCGTCTGGGGTGGCGAGCTCTTCGTCCAGGGTGTCGTCGTGGCCCGCAAGCGGCCTCGTGGCCGCCCGCGCAAGAACCCGGTCACGGCATGAACATCACCGGAACGATCGACCGCCCCCTCACGCACGACCCCAAGAAGCAGGCCCCGATGAAGCCGTCCACGAGCGAGCCCGTCGGCTCCGCGACTCCAGACTTCACCACCACCGGTGCGAACGCCTCGCGCCAGAACAGGACCCGAGAGATGCATCTCATGCCAGAAGCCCTGGCTCGTGCGCATATGCACGAGCGCCTGCGCCAGGCCGAGCAGGAACGCCGGGCCATGCGCCTGGCGGTCGCCCGCCGGATGCAGCGCCGGGCCGAGCGCGCCTCGATGCGCGCCCGCCGTGCGCTCGCCATGGCGGTCATGCAGTAGCTGCCACGCGGCAACAGCATGAACCAGCCTGGACAGGCACAGCACAACCACCGGTAGCAGTGGCTCCCCGCGGGGGCCGGTCCGAACGGACCGGCC
>NZ_JBHVDX010000426.1:0-3827 GCF_042802555.1 Streptomyces sp. NPDC057474
CTCAACTCCCTCGCCGACTACCTCACCAAGATCGGAACCACCCGCCAGAAAACAGAGCAGAACTAACCCACAGGACTTCTGGCGCATCACACTAGTGCTCTGACCGGGAACGTTCGCCGGGTCGGTGGAACACGATGAGATAACTGAACCGTTCGGTAATGTGTTCGTCCGGGAGGGCCCGAATCGCTGCTGCCAGGTGGCAACGGCAGCCACAGCCGTAGACACGTCCCATGACCACGGACGTTCGGCGCGGCCTCCGGCCCCTGATCCCAGAGAACGGACCACGAGACGGACGGGGGAACACCGATGACGACCGCTCACGCCTTATCCGGGGTTGGGAGCAGCCCACCGCCAGAGAGCGACACGGTCATCGACGTACGGGATCTGCGGATGCGCTACCGCAACCAGGACGTATTGAAGGGTGTCGGCTTCACGGCCCGGCGAGGCGAAGTCGTCCTGCTGCTCGGCCCGAACGGCGCGGGCAAGACGACCACGATCGAGGTCCTGGAAGGCTTCCGGATGCGATCGGCCGGTGACGTAACCGTCCTCGGCACCGATCCGGCAGGCGGGGACGAGCGGTGGCGTGCGCGCCTGGGCATCGTGTTGCAGTCCTGGCGCGACCACGGCAAGTGGCGGGTGCGGGAACTGCTGGCCCATCTTGGCTCGTACTACGCGCCGTACTCCACGGCCCTCGTGCGGCGGCCGTGGGACGTTGACGAGCTCCTCGCCGCCGTTGGGCTGACCGAGCAGGCGGACAAGCGGGTCGGAACTCTGTCCGGCGGGCAGCGCAGGCGTTTCGACGTGGCCGTCGGCATCGTAGGCAGACCCGAGGTGCTGTTTTTGGACGAGCCGACGGCGGGTCTGGACCCGGAGGCGAGGAACGAGTTCCACGGCCTGGTACGCGGGCTGGCGGACGAGAACACCACTGTTCTGCTGACCACGCACGACCTTGCCGAGGCGGAGAGGCTCGCCGACCGGATCCTCATTCTGGCCGGCGGCCGGATCGTGGCCGACGGCTCGGCCGAGGAGCTGTCGCGGCAGGCATCGGCCGAGGCCACTGTGCGCTGGACGCGGGACGGGCGGCCCTTCGAGGAGGCGACGGCCGAGCCCACCCGGTTCGTCCGTCGGCTGTTCGAGGAGCACGGCGACGCGATCGGCGGGCTGGAGGTGCGCCGGGCGAGCCTGGAGGACACCTACTTGACGATGGTGCGGGAGCTCGAGGCGGGGAGCGTTCCCGATGAGCGGACGGTGCACGCTTTCGGGGAGGGATCGCGATGAGTCCGGTGTGGTACGCGGCGGGAGTAGGAGTGCGGCGCGGCTGGACGGAACTCCGGCAGACCTTCACCACCGGCCAGGACGTGTTCGGCTACGTACTCTGGACGGTCCTGCTCCTCGTGCCGCTGTTCCTGCTCAAGGACGACCCGCTGAAGGGCGCCGGCATCTCGGCCGGCGCGTTCATGCTGCCGAGCATGCTAGGCATGACGCTCGCGTTCACCGGCATGATGACCACGGCACAGCTGCTCGCGACCGAGCGCGAGGACGGCACCCTGCTGCGGGCCAAGGCCGTGCCTCACGGCATGGTCGGCCACCTGATCGGCAAGATCATCATGGTCTCGGGGACGGCTCTCGTCTCCATGGCACTCCCCTTCGCCGTCGGCGTGTTCCTGGTGGTGGACGGGGTTGCCCGGCAGGGCGGCGGAGCGCTGCTGACGCTGGTGTGGGTGATGCCGCTGGGTCTCCTGGCGACCCTGCCCATGGGCGCCGTCATCGGCTCACTGGTCAGCAGTCCGCGCACCGTCGGCTTGCTGATGCTCCCGGTGATGGGACTCATCGTGATCTCCGGCATCTACTTCCCCCTGTCCGAGCTGCCCGAGTGGCTGCAGACCGTCGGGCAGATCTTCCCCGTGTACTGGCTCGGCCTCGGTCTCCGCTCGGCGCTGCTGCCGGCCGATGCGGTCGCCGCCGAGATCGGCGATTCCTGGCGGCACCTGGAGACAGCGGGAGTGCTGGGTGCCTGGGCAGTCGCCGGGCTGCTCCTCGCACCGTCCGTCCTGCGCAGGATGGCCCGCCGCGAGTCCGGGGCCGCGATGGCGGAACGGCACCGGAAGGCGATGCAGCGGGTCGGTTAGTGATGTGCCGGGGATGTCGGCCCGGTTCCTGGTCAGGCCGCGTTGGGCAGAGGGCGTCCGCCCCAGCGGATGCCCTTCTCGCTGCGGATGCGGGCGCGTTCCTTGCGCTGGGCGGCGAGCACGTCGGGGTGGCGGGCGTTCGCGTTGCGCCAGCGCAGGTAGCGGTGCAGTGCCTGGGTCTGCGCGGGGTGGCTGCGGTGGTGGGAGTTGGCCAGGGTGAACTGCCGCAGCGGGCCGAAGTGGGCCTCGATGGGGTTGGCCCAGGAGGCGTAGGTCGGGGTGAAGCACAGCTCGACCTTGTTCTTCTTCGCCCAGCGGCGGATGTCCGCGCCGGTGTGGGCGGAGAGGTTGTCCAGGATGATGTAGATCGGGGCGCCGTCGGGTCGGGCGGCGCGGATCGACTTCAGCGCCGCCAAGGTGTTGGCGGTGCCTTTGCGACGGCGGTTGACGCCCCACAGGCGGTCGTCCCCGACGGAGTAGCAGCCGTGAAAGTAGGTGACGCCGTGGGTACGGCGGTAGGTCGCCGGCAGCCGGTTGGGCTTGCCCTGCTTCGCCCAGCAGGAGCCCGCGGTGGGCCGGATCCCCAAGGGCCCGAACTCGTCGAAGGCGAAGACTCGGTCGGGGAATCGGTCCAGCACCTGCTCAATGCGGTTGAGCTTGGCGTCGCGATCAGGATCGGGCGATTCCTTCCAGGTCTTGGTGCGCTGGAAGGTGATGCCGCGGCGCAGGAGCAGGCACCGTAAGGCTTCACGGCCGATGCGGATGACGCGTCCGTGCACTTTCCGCAGGTAAGAGGCGAGTTTGCGGATCGACCAGCGAGTGAAGGGCTGGCCGAGCCTGGTGGGGCGAGTGGTGGCCGTCCGGATGACGAATTCCTCGTCGTCAGGGCTGAGCAGGCGGGGACGGCCTCCCGCCCACTGAGGGTCCAGGCAGGCCAGGCCGATCTCGTTGAACCGGTGGATCACATCGCGCACGGTGTCCTCGTCTGCCTGGACCAGCTGGGCGATCACCGGCACCCGGTTCCCGCCCGCCGAGGCCAGCAGCATCACCGCGCGCCGGTAGCGCACCGAACTCGTGCTACCCCGGCGCACGATCTGCTGCAGCTTCTGCCCCTCCTGGTCGGTCAGTCTGCGTATACGGACAGGCTCAGCCACCAACGCCTCCACCGGTCGAATGGACATCACCGCACATCCAACCGTCGCGACCGACAACCCGGCGAACCTACGTGGTCACAGCACTAGTGTGATGCGCCAGAAATCCTGAGGGTTAGTTCTGCTCTGTTTTCTGGCGGGTGGTTCCGACCTTGGTGAGGTAGTCGGCGAGGGAGTTGAGGATCTCGTCGGCTGTCTTGGTCCAGGTGAAAGGCCGCGGGTTCTCGTTCCAGGCGTCGATCCACGCAGTGATGTCGTCCTCTAGGGCCTTCACGGAGGTGTGGACGCCGCGGCGGATGAGCTTGTCGGTCAGCAGGCCGAACCACCGCTCCACCTGGTTCATCCACGAGGAGCCGGTGGGCGTGAAATGGACGTGGAAGCGGGGGTGTTTGCCGAGCCACGTCCTGATCTCGGTGGTGTTGTGGGTGGCGTAGTTGTCACAGACGAGGTGCACGTCGAGTCCGGCGGGCACCGCCTTGTCGATCCGGATCAGGAACTTCTTGAACTCGATCGCCCGGTGGCGGCGGTGCAGTGCCGATATGACGGT
>NZ_JBHVDX010000427.1:0-3827 GCF_042802555.1 Streptomyces sp. NPDC057474
TCGGTCGTCGTACCGCCGTCAGTGGTGGTGCCACCGTCAGTGGTCGTACCGCCGTCGGTGGTCGTGCCACCGTCGGTCGTCGTACCGCCATCGGTGGTCGTGCCACCGTCCGTGGTCGTACCGCCATCGGTGGTCGTGCCACCGTCCGTGGTCGTACCGCCGTCAGTGGTCGTACCGCCGGTGGTGGTGGTGGTGGCACCGATGATGGTGTTGCCGTCGGTGTCGCCGGTCTGGACCGAGACACCAGCTTCGACCGAACCACCGTCGTCGGTGCTGACACCGACACCGACGCCGAGGTCCAGCGCCGAAGCGGCACCCGCGGCGGTCAGCGACGCGCCGGCGGCGATCACGGCCCCCGCGGCTATGCGCGCCACGCGGATCCGCGTCTTCTTCGTCATATGGCTGCTACCCCCAGTAGCTCATCAGTGAATGGAGCAACGCCCGGGGCCGCGATCAACGGGAGCAGTCGGTTGGGTCGAAGTCCCCCGGTTCACATGCGCCCCAGTAATGCGCATGCCATACGTCACCTTTCCCAGTTTTCGCAGCAACGTCAAGGTCGTTGCGTACGCGATGTCCCGTTCACCGCATTTGACCGCGGCAACGACATGTGAGTGTGACGTAAGACCCAGACATCCCCACGCAGACAAGGCAACTGCCCTCCAGTGGAAGACAGTTGCCTTGTCGACAAAGTGCTGAAATTGTCCGGGAATTACGTCGCCGCTGTTCCCGCAGCCGTTCCCGCTCAGACGGCGGTTACTTCTCCTGCTGCTTGCGCCAGCGAATTCCGGCCTCCAGGAAGCCGTCGATCTCGCCATTGAACACGGCCTCGGGGTTGCCGACTTCGTGCTCGGTGCGGAGGTCCTTGACCATCTGGTACGGGTGCAGGACGTACGAACGCATCTGGTTGCCCCAGGAGTTGCCGCCGTCGCCCTTGAGCGCGTCCATCCTGGCCTGCTCCTCCTGGCGGCGCCGATCGAGCAGCTTCGCCTGGAGGACGTTCATCGCGGACGCCTTGTTCTGGATCTGCGACCGCTCGTTCTGACAGGAGACGACGATGCCGGTGGGGAGGTGGGTGAGGCGCACCGCGGAGTCGGTGGTGTTGACGCCCTGGCCGCCCGGCCCGGACGACCGGTAGACGTCCACCCGCAGCTCGGACTCGTCGATCTCGATGTGGTCCGTCTGCTCGACCACGGGGAGCACCTCGACACCGGCGAAGGAGGTCTGCCGCCGCCCCTGGTTGTCGAAGGGCGAGATACGGACGAGCCGGTGCGTGCCCTGCTCCACGGAGAGCGTGCCGTACGCGTACGGGATCTGGACGGCGAAGGTGGTCGACTTGATGCCGGCCTCTTCGGCGTACGACGTCTCGTAGACCTCGGTCTTGTAGCCCTTCTGCTCCGCCCAGCGCAGGTACATCCGCTGCAGCTTCTCGGCGAAGTCGGCGGCGTCGACGCCACCGGCCTCGGCGCGGATGTTGACGAGGGCCTCGCGGGAGTCGTACTCGCCGGACAGGAGGGTGCGGACCTCCATCTCGTCCAGCGCCTTCTTGACGGAGGTCAGCTCCGACTCGGCCTCGGCGCGGGTGTCCGGGTCGTCCTCCTCCTCGGCCATCTCGAAGAGGACACCGAGGTCGTCGATGCGACCGCGCAGCGTCTCCGCCTTCCTGACCTCGGCCTGGAGGTGGGAGAGCTTGCTGGTGATCTTCTGCGCCTCGTCCGGGTTGTCCCACAGGGACGGCGCGGCCGCCTGCTCCTCGAGCACGGCGATGTCTGCCCTCAGCTTGGCGAGGTCCAAAACGGCCTCGATCGACTCCATGGTCGAGGAGAGGGACTTCAGCTCTTCGGATACATCGACGACTGCCACGCCCCCAGCCTAACGGCTCCGCCGGGCGAGCCATGCGGGTGCGCCCCCGCCGGACCCCTGCCCTGGGGCTGCCGCCCGGGTGGGCTCTTCGGCTGCGGGTGGTGTGTGATCGCTCGCGCAGTTCCCCGCGCCCCTGAAAAGCAGGGGCCGCGCCCCGTGCTCACCCGCCCCCGCCGATCACCGTCGTCCCCGAGCTATCAGGCGCCCGAAGGACTCAAGGGTTCCCCGGCGCCGAGTTCTTCGTGTCGGTCGGCGCCCCACCGTCGTCGTCCCCGGAGGTGACCGCCCACGTCCCCACCACCACCGCGGCGATCAACGCCACCGCCGCCGCACTCAACGTGATCCGCCGGCGCCGAATCGCACTCCCCCGATTCCGCGCCGACCCCGGCCGAGGCGCCCCCGGCGTCCGCGGCACCCGCGCGGTCCCGCGCGCTCCCCCCGCCAGCTCGTCCGGCCCTGGCACCCGCATCGACGTGTGCGTGTCCCGGTTGGAGTCCGGCTTGGCTCCCGGCACCAACGGCACCGCCCCCCGCCGCACCCGCTCCCGCGGCGCCTCCGCCTCGGCGGGAGCCTCCTCGTACCCGTCCCCCGACTCCGTCCCCGGCTCGTCGACGTCCAGCGGCGGCATCCCCGCCAGCAACGGCAACTGTTCCCGCAACCGTGCCGCCAGCTCGGACGCCCGCAGCCGTGAGGCCGGCGCCTTGGCGAGGCACTGCACGAGCAGCTGCCACAGCTCCTCGGGGATGCCGGGCAGCGGGACGACCGTCTCGGTGACGTGGCGGCGCAGTACGGCACCGGGGTGCCCGCCGCCGAACGGCGTGAAGCCGGCCAGCAGCTCGTACAGCACGGTCGCGAGGGCGTAGATGTCCACGGCCGCGCGGGGCGGCAGGCCCTCGACTATCTCGGGGGCGAGATAGTCCGGCGTACCGATGATCTTCGTGGCACGGGTGCGGCGAGGAGAATCGATCAGCTTGGCCACGCCGAAGTCGGTGAGGAGGGCGGGATGTGAACCGCCGGGGCCCAGTGCGCCCTGCATGTCCAGCAGCACGTTCTCCGGCTTCACGTCCCGGTGGACGACCCCGGCCGCGTGCGCCGCCGCCAGGCCGTCCGCGATGTCGGCCACGATGGCGACCGCCGCCTCGGGGGCCATGCGCCGCTCCCGGTCGAGGCGGGTGCGCAGGTCCGTGCCCCGGACGAGGTCCATGACGAGGGCGAGGTCGTTGCCGTCGACGACGAGGTCGCGTACGGAGACCACGTTCGGATGGTCGAGGCCCAGCAGCGCGGTGCGCTCCTGGACGAAACGGCTGACGAGTTCCTGGTCGGACGAGAGGTCCTCGCGCAGCAGCTTGATGGCGACGGGGCCCTCCGGGCCCTCACCCAGCCACACCGTGCCGGCGCTGCCCCGCCCCAGAATCTGGTTCGCGGTGTACCGGCTTCCGATCTTCCGTCCCAAGACTGCTCCTACAGGCCGCGTGTTGGCGACAAAGCTACGCGCCCCGAGACCCAACCTTCACCGCCGAGGCGGAAATCACCCCTCAGATATCGACAAATCCCCAACCTTGGCGACCAGAAGCCACGCCCGCCGACCGGAAAGCCGAAGCGGGACACCGGGTGAAGGGCCTGAGCATGAAGGTCGACGCCGGGAGCCGGGCAGGAAAAGGTCTGAAGCCAGGAGGCCGGGCCGAGCCGGGCCACTGTGGCGGACGGTTGGAACTGGAGGCGGGGGAGCGGAGGACCGTGGCCGCGAGGCCGGGTGGGCGGGCCGCCAGGTGGGCGGACGGCCAGGCGGCCGGGCGGCCGGGCGGCCGGGCGGCGGGTCGCCGGGTGTGCGGACGGCCGCGAAGCCGGGCCGCCAGGTGGGCGGGCGGCCAGGCGGCCGGGCGGCGGGTCGCCGGGTGTGCGGACGGCCGCGAAGCCGGGCCGCCAGGTGGGCGGGTGGCCGGGCGGCGGGTCGCCAGGTGGGCGGG
>NZ_JBHVDX010000428.1:0-3823 GCF_042802555.1 Streptomyces sp. NPDC057474
TCGAACGTGACCGGACGCCTCGCCGTCGATGGTGACCTGACGTCGGCCGAGTACTGGGTGCGGCATGTCCGTGAGGCGGTCCGGTTCGCCGACGGTGTGAGCGCCCTGAACGCCGAGGGTGTGACCCGTTTCCTGGAGATCGGCCCCGACGGCACCCTCACCGCCCTCGCCCAGAACTGCCTGGCAGACGGGCTGTTCGTCCCGCTGCTCCGCAAGGACGACACGGAGAGCCGGACCCTGGTGACGGCCCTCGCGCGCCTGCATCTGGGTGGTGCGGCCGTGGACTGGTCCGCCTTCTTCCCCGGGGCCCGCCCGGTCGAACTGCCCACCTACGCCTTCCGGCGCGACCGTTACTGGTTGGAGCGCTCCTACGCGGAGGACGGCTCGGCCGTCGCCGTCTCCGGGCCGTACCACCGTGCCGTCTGGCGCCCTGTCGTCGGCCTGCCCGAGGCGGCCCGACTGTCCGGGCGCTGGCTCGTCCTGCGTCCCCTCTCCCTGCACGGCGACGACGGATGGGACGGCGCGCTGACGGCCGCCCTGCTCGACGCGGGCGTCGAACTGGTCACGGTCGACCACCACCATCGCGACGCCCGTGCCGAGTTCGCCCGGCGCATCGTCGCCACGGCCGGCGACGCCCCGTTCGCCGGCGTCATCTCCCTGCTCGCGCTGAGTGGGGGAGAGGGCAAGGACGTGCCCGACGTCGTTGCCTCCACCGCCGTGCTCGTACAGGCCCTCGGTGACGCCGGTGTCACAGCCCCCCTCTGGACGCTCACCCGTGGAGCCGTCACCGCCACGGCGGGCGATTCGGCGCCGGACCCGGACCAGGCCGCCGTCTGGGGCCTCGGCCGGGTCGCCGCTCTGGAGCACCCCGACCGCTGGGGCGGCCTGATCGACCTGCCGCACACGCTTGACCGGCGGTCCGCCACCCGCCTCGTCAGCCTGCTCGCCGACGGCGCGGCGGGCGGTCCGCGCGAGGACCAGGCCGCCGTCCGTGCCGGCGGACTCCTCGGCCGCCGCCTCGTTCCCGCACCGCCGCAACCCCAGGCGGCCTGGCGGCCCGCCGGAACGGTCCTGGTGACCGGCGGCACCGGTGCTCTCGGTGCCCGGGTGGCCCGCTGGGCGGCCCGGCACGGGGCCGGCCACCTGCTCCTGGTGAGCCGCGCCGGCGCCCAGGCCCCCGGCGCCGACGCCCTGCACACCGAACTCCGCGACCTCGGTGCCCAAGTCACCTTCGCGGCACTCGACCTGACCGACAGTGAGGCGCTGCGAGCACTGCTCGACGCCCACCCGGTGGACGCCGTCGTCCACACGGCCGGAGTACTGCAGGACGGGGTCCTCGACGGGCTCACCCCGCGTGCGCTGCGTACCGTCTTCGCGGCGAAGGCGGCCGGGGCACGGAACCTGGACGAGCTGACCCGGGACCGTGACCTCTCCGCCTTCGTCCTGTTCTCCTCCTTCGCCGGCACCGTCGGCTCCGCCGGACAGGCCAACTACGCCGCCGCCAACGCCCTCCTGGACGCTCTCGCCGAACGGCGCCGGGGCGAGGGTCTGCCCGCCACGTCGATCGCGTGGGGCCCGTGGGCGGGCGGCGGCATGGCAGCCGACGCCGACGCCGAGACCCGCCAGCAACGCGGCGGCGTCGGCCTCCTAGACCCCGATCGGGCGCTCGACGCTCTGGAGGCCTGCGCCACGGACGGTCCGGCCGCGGTCCTTGTCGCCGACATCGACTGGGAGCGCTTCGGTCCCGCCTTCACCGCCGTCCGCCCCAGCCCGCTGCTCGCCGAGGTCTACCACGCTCCGGCAGCTCCCGAGTCCGCCGCCACGGCCACTACCGGACTGCGGGCCCGGCTGGCCGGCCTCACCCCCGAGGCCCGACGGCGCGAACTGCTCACCGAGGTCCGCGCCCGGGCCGCCGCGGCACTCGGCTACGCCGGTCCCGGACAGGTGGGTGCTGAGCGGGCGTTCCGTGATCTGGGTGTGGATTCGTTGATCGCGGTGGAGTTGCGCAACGTCCTGGCGGTTGTTGTGGGTGTGGCTCTTCCTGCGACGGTGGTGTTCGATCATCCGACTCCGCGGGCGCTGGCCGAGTTCCTGTACGGGGAGTTGTTCGGTGCGGACGGTGCCGCTGCGGTGGTGTCGGATGTGGCGGCGGCTGTGTCGGTGGTGGACGAGCCGGTGGCGATCGTCGGTATGGCGTGCCGTTTCCCCGGTGGTGTGGAGTCCCCGGAGGATCTGTGGGCGATGTTGGCCGACGGCCGGGACGGCATCGGTGACTTCCCCACCGACCGTGGCTGGAACCTGGACCTCCTCTTCGCCCCGGATCCCGACAATCCCTACGCCAGCCACACCGCGCGAGGCGGCTTCCTCGACGGTGTCGGTGGTTTTGACGCGGAGTTCTTCGGGGTGTCGCCACGTGAGGCGTTGGCGATGGATCCGCAGCAGCGGTTGCTGTTGGAGGCGTCGTGGCAGGCCGTGGAGCGGGCGGGTGTTGATCCTGGGTCGTTGCGGGGTTCGCGGGTCGGTGTGTTCGCGGGGACGAACGGTCAGGACTATCCGGCGTTGCTGAGTGTGTCGGAGGGCGACTTCGGCGGTTACGTGGGCACGGGGAACGCGGCGAGTGTGGCCTCGGGCCGGGTGTCGTACGCGCTGGGCCTGGAGGGTCCGGCGGTGACGGTCGACACCGCCTGTTCCTCCTCGCTGGTCGCCCTGCATCTGGCGGTGCAGTCGCTTCGGTCGGGGGAGTGCGACCTGGCGCTGGCCGGTGGTGTGACGGTGATGTCGACGCCGGGTGCGTTCGTGGAGTTCAGTCGTCAGGGGGGTCTGGCGGGTGACGGTCGGTGCAAGGCGTTCGGTGAGGGTGCGGACGGTACGGGGTGGGGTGAGGGTGCGGGTGTTTTGTTGGTGGAGCGGTTGTCGGACGCGCGCCGTAATGGTCATCGGGTTCTTGCGGTGGTGCGTGGTTCGGCGGTCAATCAGGATGGTGCGTCCAACGGGCTGACGGCGCCGAATGGTCCGGCTCAGCAGCGGGTGATTCGTGCGGCGTTGGCGGGGGCGGGTGTGTCGGCGTCCGAGGTGGACGTGGTGGAGGCGCACGGTACGGGGACCAGGCTGGGTGATCCGATCGAGGCGCAGGCGTTGCTGGCCACGTACGGGCAGGGGCGTGAGGTTGACCGGCCGTTGTGGCTGGGGTCGGTGAAGTCGAATCTGGGTCACACGCAGGCGGCTGCGGGTGTGGCCGGTGTGATCAAGATGGTTGAGGCGTTGCGGCACGGTGTGCTGCCGGCGACGTTGCATGCGGATGAGCCGTCGTCGCAAGTGGACTGGTCGTCGGGTGGGGTGGCGCTGCTGACCGGGCGGCGGCCGTGGCCTGAGGTGGGGCGAGCGCGTCGTGCGGGTGTGTCGTCGTTCGGTCTGAGCGGTACCAACGCCCACATCATCCTGGAAGAAGCACCTGCTGAGAGCGTCGAGCCGACGGAGCCTGCCGGGCTGCCGGTGATCCCGTGGGTTCTGTCCGGTCGAGGTGCCGACGCCCTGCGTTCCCAGGCCGCCCGCCTGCTGGACGTTGTCAGGTCCGCGCCCGAGGTCGATGCCATGGAGATCGCCTCGGCGCTCGCCACCACACGCACCGCGTTCGAGCACCGGGCCGTCGTCCGGGGCCGTGACCGTGCCGAACTCGTCGCCGCGCTGGCCGCGTTGGCGGACGGCGAGCCGACCCCTCATGTCGTGAGCGGTACCGCGGGTGAGGGCCGGATGGCGTTCCTGTTCTCGGGGCAGGGTGCGCAGCGGGTGGGGATGGGCCGGGAGTTGTATGAGGCGTTCCCGG
>NZ_JBHVDX010000429.1:0-3812 GCF_042802555.1 Streptomyces sp. NPDC057474
GGGGTTGGGTAGGTGAGGTGGGTGGTGAATATGTGGTGGGTGTTTTGGTGTCCGGTGACTTGGATGGTGGGGGTGTGGGGGTGGGGGGTGGCTGTGATGTGGCAGGGGGTGGTGTGTTCGGCGTAGCGGTTGAAGGTGGTGGTGATGGTGGTGGGGGTGGGGGTGGGGGTTGTGGTGGGGGTGGGGGTGGTGTGGGTGTGGAGGGCGTTGGCGGCTTGGCGGGCGGCTTCGATGAGGACCATGCCGGGGATGTGGTCGCTGGTGTGGTCGAAGAGGATGGGGTGGTGGGGGTTGGGGTTGAGGAGCCATTGGTGGGGGGTGGTGGTGGGGGAGAGGACGACGTCGTCTGGGTGGGTGCGTCCGACGGTGTGGGGGGTGGTGGTGGGGTGGTGGGGGTGGTGTGGGGGGGTGGGGGTGGGGGTGGTGCCGCGTAGTCGGTGGTAGGTGGCGGGGGTGATGCAGGTGAAGCGGCCGCCGCCGGTGGCGAGGGTGTGCTGGTTGCGGTGGAGGGTGATGTGCATGGTGAATTCGGCGAGGCGGGTGCCTTTGTAGCGCAGGTTGCTGCAGGTGGTGCTGATGGTCAGGTCGGTGGGGGTGGTGTGGATGGCCATCTGTGCGGGGTGGGTGGTGACGTGTTGTTCCCACATGAGGAAGTGGTGGCCGAGGGGGACGCCGAATTCGGAGTGGGCGAGGAAGAGGCCGACCTGGCGGATCGTTTCTGCCGCTTGCATCACGTCGTGGTGGGTGCCGCCGGGGGCGGTGAAGAAGGTGTGGGCGCGGGGCCACTGTCCGGTCAGGGCGAAGGTGGTGTCGCCGGTTTTCTCGCAGCCGGTCAGGAAGACCTCCGCGTGGCAGGCGCGGTGGACGTATTCGCGCGGGACCGTGGTGGTCAGGCGGGGCGGCCGGCCCGCGCCCGCGCCCGCGCCGGTGCCCGCGCCCGCGCCGGTGTCCGTGCCGGTGTTCGTGTCCGTGCCAGTGCCGGTGCCGGTGCCGGTGTCCGCGCCCGCGCCGGTGTCCGCGCCCGCGCCGGTGTCCGTGCCGGTGCCCGCGCCCGTGCCGGTGTCCGTGCGGGTGGGGGGGCCGGTGGGGTGGGTTCCTGACGGGGTCCTGTTGTCGTGCGGGGTTGCCCGCGGAGGGTTCCCGCTGTCGGGCAGGGGGTCTTGGGGGGTGTCCGCGCCGGTGCGGTGGGTTCCCCGGGGGGTGTTCTGGCCGGTGCGGGGGGCGTCGTGTGCGGTGTTCTTGGCGGTGGGCGGGGTTCTTCGGGCGCTGTTCTTGTCGGTGCGCAGGGCCCCTGGGGGGGTGTCCACGCCCTCGCGGTGAGGGCCCTGCGGGGTGTTCTGGCCCTCGGGGTGAGGGTCTTGCGGGGTGTTCTGGTCGGTGCGGGGGGTTTCCTGGTGGACCGTCAGGAGTGTCATGGGGTCTCCGCGGGAAGGCCGGGGTGCCGGTGGGGCCGGCTGGTTCGGCGTCGAGGAGTCATAAGATACGTACCAACCGGTTTTGTTTGCAAGGTGCTCGTGGCAACTCGGCCGGCTGTCCTGTGGGCGGGCCGGGGAGGCGGGGGCGGGCTGCCGCGGGGCGGGTGCGGCGTGGGGGCGGGGGGCGGGTGTGCGGCGGACGGGAAGCGGTTGACCGCATTCCGTTACGGCGGTGGGGGGCATTCCGCTAATACCGCCCGGTTCACGCCGGTGGCGGGCGGACGGGCGGGTCCCGGGTCCCGCCGGGGGGCGGGGTGGTGTCCGGGGGTGTGGCGGTGGCGGCGGGGTGCCGGGCCGGGGTGGGGTCTCTTCGCGAATTCCATTGAAAAAACCGGGCGACCGGTTTTAGTGTCGGGTGTGGCGGCCGGGTGTGCCGGGTGTGGCGGCGTGGCTGTGTTCTTTGTCTGTGTTCCGTTGGTCTGAGTCCTGGGGGTAGCGATGTCTGGTCGTGCGTGTCCTTTCGTCATTGATCCGGCCGGCCGTGATGTCCATGGTGAGGCGCGGGCGCTGCGGGCGCGGGGGGCGGCGACGCCGGTGGTGCTGCCCGGGGGGGTGGCGGCCTGGGCGGTCACCGATCATGCGCTGGTCAAGAGGCTGCTGGTGGATCCGCGGGTGTCCAAGGACGCGCGTCTGCACTGGCGGGCGTTTCGGGAGGGTGAGATAGCCGACAGCTGGCCGCTGGCGATCTGGGTGTCGGTGCAGAACATGGTCACGGCCTATGGGGAGCGGCACCGGCGGCTGCGCCGGCTGGTGTCGGGGGCTTTCACCGCGCGGCGGGTGGAGTTGATGCGGCCGCGGATCGAGGAGATCACGGCGCGGGCGCTGGACGCTCTGCAGGAGCAGGAGCAGGAGCAGGAGCAGGAGCAGGAGCAGGGGCAGGGGCAGGGGCAGGGGCAGGGGCAGGGGCAGGGGCAGGGGCAGGGGCAGGGGCTGGGGCTGGGGCTGGGGCGGGGGCGGGGGCGGGTGGTTGATCTGCGGGACGGTTTCGCGCACCGGGTTCAGTCGCAGGTGCTGCTGGAGCTGTTCGGTGTGCCGGAGCGGTTCGGGGCCGTCCTGCGGCGGGTGATCGACGGTTTCTTCCGTACGGCGGCGTCGGGTGAGGAGGCCCGGCGCAACGGGCGTGACATGTATGAGGTGATGGCGGCGCTGGTGGAGCTGCGGCGTGCCTGTCCGGGGGAGGATCTCACCAGTGCGCTGATCTCGGTGCGTGACGAGGCCGACGGCACGCGGCTGGACGACAAGGAGCTGATCGACAATCTGATCCTGCTGTTCACCGCCGGCTACGAGCCCACCGTCAATCTGATCGACAACGCGGTCTGCCTGCTGCTGAGCCATCCCGAGCAGCTGGCGCACGTCCGTGCGGGGCGGGCCGGCTGGGCGGACGTGGTGGAGGAGGCTCTGCGGGTCCAGGCGCCGGGCGCCAACCTGCTGCTGCGTTACGCGGTCGAGGACATCGATACCGGGCAGACGGTGATCCCGCAGGGCGACGCGATCATGATCTCCTATGCCGGGGCCGGTCGGGACGGGGCCGTGCACGGTGCGGACAGCGACCGGTTCGACGTGCTGCGGCCCACCCGGCGCGGGCATCTGTCCTTCGGGCACGGCGCGCACTTCTGCATCGGCGCGCCGCTGGCCCGGCTTCAGGCGGAGATCGCGCTGCGCGCGCTGTTCACCCGTTTCCCCGGCCTGGAGCTCGCCGTCCCGGCCGGCCGGCTGCGCCCGCTGGAGTCGTTCATCGCCAACGGCCACCGCGAGCTGCCCGTGCTGACCGGAGCGCCGGCCGGCGCGGGGGTGTCACCGGCGCGGTGCCGGCAGGCCGAGGAAGGCGCGGTACCAGGCGGTGTGCGCTTCGAGGCCGGCCTCGAAGCCGGGTCCGGGGTCCTGGCCGAGGCGCTCCCACAGGCCCGCGTCGGCGAACCAGTGGTCCGTGGCGAGCATCGCGAGATGGTGCAGCCCGGCTGAGGAGCCCGCCAGCCGGGCGCGGGCCTCGGCGAGGCCGACCGCCGGCCCTGCGGGCAGTGACAGCCGGCCGGCCACCGCCGCCGTCAGGAGGGTGCCGGGCACCGGGCGGGGGTGGGTGACGTGGTGGGCGCCCGCCAGGCCGCCGTCGTCGAGGGCCGCGGCGACGGCCGCCTCGGCGAGCGCGGTGACGCTCACCAGCGACTGCGTTCCCGCGTCCGCCACGTGCGCGCCCAGCCGGCGCAGCAGCGACACCAGGCCGGGCACGACCCACCGGTCGCCCGTGCCGTAGACCAGGTGCGGGCGCAGCACCGTGCCGCCCGCACCGAGGACGTGCCGCTCGGCGGCGGCGCGGGTGCGGCTGGTGGGCGAGGCGGC
>NZ_JBHVDX010000430.1:0-3807 GCF_042802555.1 Streptomyces sp. NPDC057474
CCATCAGCCCCCGCACACCGACGGCAACGCCCGCACCAGCCCCTCCCCGTGCAGCCGGTCCAGCCGATGCCCGTACGACGACCGCATCGCCGCCACCCGCAGCCGGGGCTCGCACGACGCCCCGGCCCGCAGGAATGCCGTCTCCTGGAGCGCGCCCAGCAACTGTGTGGTGATCCGGTCCAGCACCGGCCGCACCTCCTTCACCAGGTCGGGCCGCTCGGTCGGCCGCTCCTCCGGATGCGCGTCCCAACGGGCGTAAAGACCGCGCTGCACCAGCTTGTTGGCCTCGATCTGGTCCCGGAACACGGCGGTGACGGCATCCGGATCGAGGCCGAGCCCGACCGCCCTCGCCGCCACGTCGTCCAGGATCGCCTTCTCCCGCACGGGATCGTCGATGGGCGTGGCCGTCCCGTACTTGGCCGCCGCGACCTTGTCCGCGACGAGCAGCCGCTCCGCGAACAGATCGGTCAGCACGGTGAGCGACCGGGCGTCCGCAACCGTACGAAGGGGAGCGGAGGAGGACTCGGCGACGGCCGGTACGGCACCGGACAGAGCAACGGTGGACGCGACACAGGCAGAGACACAGGCGGAGATCAGGACGGACCTGAGGCGGTGGGGGCGCATGATCCACGCCTATCACACGCCCCCACCCGTTCCCCGAAGTCCGCCGAAACCATTTGAAAATTCCTTACTTACCGGTAAGTTGACTCGCCGGTAATGTAGGAGACGTCGGCCTCGGGGAGCCGTGATGGGCGTACGCAAGGACTTGAACCAGGCGAAGCAGCGCACCGGCCTCGCCGACCGGGTCAGGGTCGAGGTTGTCAAGGACGCGCAGGGGGTCGTCCGCGAGGCGCGCACACCCGCCCTCGCACCCTGCCCCACGAGCGGCAGCATCGCGGACCTGCCCTTCGTCAACGCGACCGAGGCCCCAGACGCCGTGGTCCTGCGCCGCGCCGACCACCACGGCACCTATCACCCGGTCACCGCCACCGCCTTCGCCCGCGAAGTCACCGCCACCGCCAAGGGGTTGGTCGCCGCCGGTCTCGAACCGGGCGGCCGTGTCGCGGTGATGTCCCGCACCCGCTACGAGTGGACGGTCCTGGACTTCGCCGTCTGGGCGGCCGGCGGCCAGTCCGTCCCCATCTACGCCACGTCCTCGCCGGATCAGATCGAGTGGATCGTCCGGGACTCCGGCTCCCGCTTCGTGATCGTGGAGACCCCCGAGAACGCGGCCGCCGTCGCCACCGCCACCGCCGGCCACTCCCAGCCCCCGCACGTCTGGCAGCTGACGCAGACATCGGCTGCTGCCGCAGACGGGGACGCTCTGGCCCAACTCGCCGATCTGGGCCGGGGCATCCCCGACGACCAGGTCACCAAGCGCCGCGCCGCCCTCACCCCCGACACGGCCGCGACCATCTGCTACACCTCCGGCACCACCGGCCGCCCCAAGGGCTGCGTCCTCACCCATGCCAATCTCCACGCGGAGGCCGCCAACACGGTCGAACTGTTGCACCCGATCTTCAAGGAGATCACCGGCCAGGTCGCCTCCACCCTCCTCTTCCTCCCGCTCGCGCACATCCTCGGCCGTACGATCCAGATCGCCTGCCTGATGGCCCGCATCGAGATCGGCCACTGCCCGAGCATCAAGCCCGCCGAACTACGGCCCGCGCTCAATAAGTTCCGCCCCACCTTCCTGGTCGGCGTCCCGTACCTCTTCGAGCGGATCCACGCCACCGGCCGCGCCACCGCCGAACGCATCGGCCGCGGCGCCTCCTTCGACCGCGCCCACCGCCTCGGCGTCCGCTTCGCCCGCGCCTACCTCGACAAGTTCCTGGACAAGGGCCCCGGCCCGACCCCCCGCCTGTACGCCGCCTGGGCCCTGTACGACCTGCTGGTCTACCGCCGCATCCGCAAGGAACTCGGCGGCCGTATGCGCTACGCCATCAGCGGCGGCTCCCCGCTCGACCGCGACCTCAACCTCTTCTTCTACGCCGCCGGGATCATCGTCTACGAGGGCTACGGCCTCACCGAGACCACCGCGGCCGCCACCATCGTCCCGCCCCTCAAACCCCGCCCCGGCACCGTCGGCCAGCCCGTCCCCGGCACCGCGATCCGCATCGCCGACGACGGCGAGGTCCTCATCAAGGGCTCCATCGTCTTCGGCACCTACTGGAACAACCCGGTCGCCACCGACGCCGCCCTCACCGACGACTGGTTCGCCACCGGCGACCTCGGAGCGCTCGACGAGGACGGATACCTCACGATCACCGGCCGCAAGAAGGACGTCCTCATCACCTCCGGCGGCAAGAACGTTTCCCCGGCCGTCCTGGAAGACCGCCTGCGCAGCCGGCCCCCGGTCGGCCAGTGCATCGTCGTCGGCGACAACCGGCCGTACGTCGCCGCCCTGATCACCCTCGACCCCGAGGACGTGTCCCACTGGCTGCACGTGCGCGGCATGTCCCCGGACACCCCGCTCTCCGAGGTCGTCGGCGACCCCAGGATGCGCGCCGACGTCCAGAAGGCGGTGGACTACGCCAACCAGGTGGTCTCCCGGGCCGAGTCGATCCGTCAATTCCGGCTGATGGAAGGCGAGATCAACGAGGACAGCGGCCTGCTCACACCGTCGATGAAGATCAAGCGTCATGCGGTGACGGCGGCGTACGCGGAGGAGATCGAGGCGCTGTACCAGAGCTGAAACCCTCCGGACCGGCCGACCGGGTCTTCGGCCGGGCGGCGCACCCGCGTTGCGTGGTTCGGTGACCTATGGTCGCATCATCCCGAAAAGGCACCTAAAGGGTATTCGGGTGCCGTGATCGAGGGCCGACCGCCCGTTGGCGGCTGCCCCAGTTCCCGGGAGGACCTGTGTCTCACCGCATGCTCCGCTCAGCGGCCACCGTGCTGCTGGCATCCGCACCGCTCTTCGCCGCCGCGCCGGCACAGGCCGCTGCGCAGCAGCAGAACTTCCCTTGCGCGGTCGGCCTCCAGAAGGTCGACAGCGCGGTGACCAGCACGATCGCCGTCAGCATCTATTGCCAGGAGACGCAGACCATCGGTGTGAGGATCACCGCGAGTGGCGTCGAGCTCGCGCAGCTGCAACAGACCGTTCGGGCGGATGTTCAGCAGACGACCACCATCACCGTGCCCAGGGTCCCGCAGGTCTGCGCCACGCTGCTGGCCAACGGTCAGACCACCACCGTCTGCGTCCCTGCCGCCGTTCGCCTGCCTGCACCCGCCTGAGGGAAACGGCCGCCGCCGCCCATTCCGCGATCCGGCCGGGTCCCGTGAAGTCGGTTGCGCCAAAAGGGGCGTAACTCGATTTGTGACACTCAGTCGGGTGTATCGGAAATGGTGCGTTAAGAGAGGCCTGTGTTAGCTTCAGTGACGAGTCGGACACGGTCCGTAAGGAGGCCCGTGTGCGTGAAGAAATCGGAGACGTGATGAACAAGCTCAAGAAGACCGCTGCCGTAGTGGCCATGGTCGGCGGTCTCGGCCTTGTCGGCAGCGGGGTTGCCAGCGCCAACGGTGGCCACGACTACGACGACCCGTTCCCGTTCGCCATCGACAACCTGCAGATCGTGGAGTGCGAGCAGTCGTTCGACGGCGGTTCCCTCTTCACCGCCGCTCCCGTGGGCGGCGCTGGCGACACGGAGCAGAACATCGGCAACTTCTGCTCGGCGAACAACGTCGAGGGCTGATCAGGCGCTGTGGTGCCTGCGGGTGGCGTTGCCGCCCGAGGAAGACTGGTGCCCCGGAAGGGTGTTGACCTTCCGGGGTGCGAACGGAGGGTGCCTCCGGCGGGCAGTGGGC
>NZ_JBHVDX010000431.1:0-3797 GCF_042802555.1 Streptomyces sp. NPDC057474
GACCGGGGGCGCCCCCACCGCCGTACAGCCCGAGATCAGTCCACGAAGGTCGCGGACAGGGCCTCCGCCAGGCCCGGAACCAGTTCGGGTCCGGTGAGGACCTCGGTCGGGGTGTCCTTCTCGCGCAGGCGCAGGGCCGAGTCGCGGGAGCCGTCGCGGAGGACGGCGACCGTCATGCGGACCTCCTGGCGGTCGGGGTGGGAGGCGACCCACTTGGCGAGGCGGGCCCCGTCGAGGTTCTCGGGGACGGCCGCCTCGGCGGACGGCGGCAGCATCAGCCGCTCCACGGTCAGTGCGCAGCCGACCACCGCGTCGGGCCAGGCGATGGTGCCGAGGAACTCGTCCAGCGCCTTGCCGGCGGGGATCTCGTCCTGCTCGATCGGGGTGAGACCGGCGGTCTCGGACTCGTTTTGTAGACCAAGCTGGGCCGCGAGGGCGGGTTCCTGGGACCGCAGACGGACGGTATCCACGAGGGCGAAGAGGCGAGCGGGCTGGTCCCAGCCGAGGCCCGAGGCGTACTCGTCGATCTCGAGCACGGCCCGGGTGAGGGGGTTCGCTGCCATGGGAGTGTTGGACATGGTCACAATCCTGCCTCGTTCGTTCCCGGAACCGGGAACCGAGTAAAGCGTGAGTAAGTTGCATAGGTGAGGCCCCTACGATCACGGGGCCCGCTGGAGGGTCCGTATACGCGGGCCTGACGTATCGACAGCGAACTTCGAGGTGCGCACCTTGGCTTTCCAGATGCCGGACCGCGGCGGAGGCCCGACGGGGCCGCGGATCAGAGTGGGCCGACCGTCCCGACGTGTCCGGACGCTGCTCATGACGCTGGGCGTCCTTGCCGTCCTCGGCATGGCGTTCGTCATGTTCGCGGGGTTCTGGACGGACTGGCTCTGGTACCGGTCGGTGAGGTATTCGTCCGTCTTCACCACCACGCTGTGGACGAAGATCGGGCTCTTCTTCGTCTTCGGTCTGCTGATGTCGGCCTCGGTCGGCTTCAACATCTGGCTGGCGCACCGGCTGCGGCCACCGCTGAGCGCCATGTCGATGGAGCAGCAGAGCCTCGACAGGTACCGCATGGGCATCGCGCCCTACAAGAAGTGGCTGCTCCTCGGCATCACCTCCCTGGTCGGCCTCATCGCCGGCGCCTCCGCCTCCGGGCAGTGGCGCACCTGGCTGATGTGGGTCAACGGAGTGTCGTTCGGCCAGAAGGACCCCCAGTTCAACCTGGACGTCGCCTTCTACGCCTTCGACCTGCCCTGGTACCGATTCCTGCTCGGCTTCGGCTTCGCCGCCGCCGTGCTCTCGGTGATCGCCGCCGCGCTCACGCACTACCTGTACGGCGGCCTCAGGGTCACCTCCCCGGGCGCGCGTGCCACCGCCGCGGCCACCGGGCATCTGTCGGTGCTCCTCGGCATCTTCGTCGCCCTGAAGGCGGTCGCGTACTGGCTCGACCGGTACGGGCTCGCGGTGAAGTCCAGTGACTTCAAGGCGACGGGCAACTGGACGGGCCTCAGGTACGTCGACGCGAACGCGTACCTGCCGGCCAAGACGATCCTGTTCTGCATCGCCGTCATCTGCGCGCTGCTGTTCTTCGCCACCATCTGGCGGCGCACCTGGCAGCTGCCCGTCATCGGCTTCGGCCTGATGGTGCTCTCCGCGATCCTCATCGGCGGTCTGTACCCGGCGATCGTCCAGAAGTTCCAGGTCCAGCCGAACGAGCAGGCCAAGGAAGCGCCGTACGTCGAGAAGAACCTCTCGGCGACCCGGCAGGCCTACGGCATCGACGGGACCGAGGTCGAGGAGTACTCGGGTGTGAGCGACACCACGGACAAGACCAAGCTCCGTGCCGACGCCGACACCACGGCGAGCATCCGCATGCTCGACCCGAACATCGTCTCGCCGACGTTCCAGCAGCTCCAGCAGATGAGGAACTACTACGCGTTCCCCACGAACCTGGACGTCGACCGGTACAGGAACGAGGACGGCGCGGAGCAGGACACCGTCATCGGCCTGCGCGAGCTGAACCTCGCCGGTATCCCGAAGAACAACTGGATCAACGACCACTTCCGCTACACCCACGGCTACGGCGTGGTCGCCGCCAAGGGCACCGAGGCCACCTCCGGCGGCCGCCCGGTGTTCACCGAGTCCGACCTGCCGTCCAAGGGCGACCTGGGCAAGTACCAGCAGCGGGTCTACTACGGCGAGAAGACCACCCAGTACTCGATCGTCGGCGGTCCCCAGGACGAGATCGACTACTCCGACGACAGCGGTGAGAAGACCACCAGCTACAAGGGCAAGAGCGGGATCAACCTCTCCAACCCGGTCAACCGGGCCGCGTACGCGGTGGCGTTCAACGAGCCGCAGATCCTCTACTCCGGTGCCATCGGCGAGGGTTCGCGGATCCTGTACAACCGCACACCCAAGGAGCGCGTCGAGGCGGTGGCCCCCTGGCTGACCATCGACGGCGACGCCTACCCGGCCGTCGTCGACGGGAAGATCCAGTGGATCGTCGACGCGTACACCACCACCAACGGCTACCCGTACGCCTCTCGCACCACCCTGGGCGACACGACGGCCGACTCGCTGACCGCGGACAACAGTCAGCGTGCGGTGGTGGCCCAGCAGAACCAGGTCAACTACATCCGCAACTCGGTGAAGGCGACCGTCGACGCGTACACGGGTCAGGTCAAGCTCTACCAGTGGGACACCCAGGACCCGGTCCTGAAGACCTGGATGAAGGCGTTCCCGGGCACGGTGGAGTCGAAGGAGGACATCTCCGACTCACTGCTGGCCCATCTGCGGTACCCGCAGGACCTCTTCAAGGTCCAGCGTGAGCTGCTGACCCGCTACCACGTGAAGGACGCCGAGACGTTCCTCAGCGGCAGCGAGGTGTGGCAGGTCCCGGACGACCCGACCAACACCTCGGGCAACGCGGTGCCGCCGTACTACCTGAGCATGAAGCTGCCGAACCAGTCGGAACAGGCGTTCTCGCTCACCACGACGCTCACGCCGAACGGCCGGGACAATCTCAGCGCCTTCGTATCGGTCAACGCCGAGGCGGGCACCAAGGACTACGGCAAGATCAGAATTCTGAAACTGCCGACCAGTGAACCGATCGACGGACCGAAACAGGTCCAGAGCCAGTTCAACTCCGAACAGGACATCGCCGAGACCATCAGCCTCCTCAAGAGAGGTGACTCGCAGGTCGAGTACGGCAACCTCCTGACAGTTCCGCTCGACGGCGGACTGCTCTATGTGGAGCCCGTCTATGTGCGAGGCGGTGGACTCAAGTACCCGCTGCTGCGCAAGGTTCTGGTCACCTACGGCGGCAACACGGCCTTCGAGGACACTCTCGATGCGGCGCTCAACAAGGTGTTCGAAACCGAGGGTCCGACCACCGAGCCACCGGTGGACGAAGGCGACGAGGGCACCGACGAGCCGCCGGCGTCCGGTGATCCGACGGTCCAACAGGCCCTGGAAGAAGCCCAGAAGGCGTTCGACGAGGGCCAGCAGGCGCTCAAGGACGGCGACTGGGAGGCGTACGGCCGGGCCCAACAGGACCTGGAGGACGCGCTGAAGCGGGCCGAGGAAGCACAGTCCAAGGCCGACGGGACCGGCGGCAGCGGCAGTGAGGACAGCGGCCAGAGCGGCGACGGAGGCTCTGGAAGCGGCTGATTCTGAACTCCACCCCGCGCCGTGGTACGGTTGCAACACAACGGCGCGGGGTGGAGCAGCTCGGTAGCTCGCTGGGCTCATAACCCAGAGGTCGCAGGTTCAAATCCTGTCCCCGCTACTGA
>NZ_JBHVDX010000432.1:0-3729 GCF_042802555.1 Streptomyces sp. NPDC057474
CCCCGTACGGGGTGCGAGCCCTCCGATGAAGAACGAAGAACGTCGCTGCGTTAAACCCGGCGCGTTACTTCAGCCGGCCGCCAGTCGGACCATGTCCGCCTGCGGCCCCTTCTGACCCTGCGAGATCTCGAACTCGACCCGCTGGCCCTCTTCCAGGGTGCGGTAACCGTCCATCTGAATCGCGCTGTAGTGGACGAATACATCCGCACCACCGTCGACCGCGATGAAGCCGTACCCCTTCTCCGCGTTGAACCACTTGACGGTGCCCTGAGCCATGCCTAACTCCCCTATTACTGGCCCTTGCACAGATCCACACTTCGCGGATCCGGGTCAGACCTCACCCCCCAACGGTTGGGGGTGTGCGCCGGAACGCGTCGACCGCGGCCGAATGTATCTGTCCAACTGCCCTCTGCAACAGGTCAATCGGACGAGAATTCTGGACACGACCGGTCGGGAATGTACGAACAATTCGCCCGAATTCAGGGCAAGTCGGGCCCCACAAAGGGAACGAAATACGCAAAAGGCCTGCACACTTTGGCTACTTCATATAGGGCGTGCGGCGCGATCCGATATGCGCCCGGCATGAAATCACTACGGTGATCGATCCGGGTTCCCCAACTGTACCGTGCTCAACCATAGAGAATTGCCCCCTCCGCTTCTCTCGCGGAGAGGGCAATTCGATGAACTCTCGGTAATCAAGGTTACCGACGGTTACTACCGGCCGGTACTGAACGGGGGTCAGCCGCCGGCGACCGCGGGAATGATCGACACGCCCGCACCGTCCGGCGTGGCCGTCTCCAGCCCCTGCTCGAACCGGACATCGTCGTCATTCACGTACACATTCACGAACCGCCGCAACTTGCCCTGATCATCCAGAACCCG
Organism: Streptomyces sp. NPDC057474; assembly: GCF_042802555.1. Classification (NCBI taxonomy): domain Bacteria; kingdom Bacillati; phylum Actinomycetota; class Actinomycetes; order Kitasatosporales; family Streptomycetaceae; genus Streptomyces; species Streptomyces sp. NPDC057474. The sequence goes on from NZ_JBHVDX010000432.1 coordinate 883, forward strand.
GGCGGCGATCCCGTTGTGGTTCTTCTCCAGATCGGCGATGACCTCGGCGAGAGTCCCACCTTCGGCACTCACCTCGGCCTGCCCGCCGGTGTAGGTACGAAGGATGGTGGGGATGCGAACACTGACGCTCATGACGTGTGACCTCCGGTCGGTACAGCAGGGTTCAGGGGCGCGGGGAACTGCGCGACCAGCGCCCACAGGCCCGCAGACGAACTACAACCCAGTCTTAGACAAGACCGGCTTCACGGAACGAATCAAGGTTGGGCCGAATAGTCGCGGTGAGCCCGGTCCCGGCCACCGCATCCAGCGTCTTGAGACCGTCACCGGTGTTGAGGACGACAGTCGTCAGCGTCGGGTCGAGAGCCCCGTCGTCGATCAGCTTCTTGGTCACGCCGACGGTCACACCACCGGCGGTCTCCGCGAAGATCCCCTCGGTCCGCGCCAGCAGCTTGATCGCCTCGACGATCTGCTCGTCCGTCACGTCCTCGACAGCCCCACCGGTCCGCCGAGCGATGTCGAGCACATACGGCCCGTCCGCCGGGTTACCGATCGCGAGCGACTTCGCGATCGTGTTCGGCTTCTGCGGCCGTACGACGTCGTGCCCGGCCTTGAATGCCACCGACACCGGCGAGCACCCCTCCGCCTGCGCACCGAAGATCTTGTACGGCTTGTCCTCGACGAGCCCGAGCTTGATCAGCTCCTGCAGACCCTTGTCGATCTTCGTGAGCTGCGACCCGGAGGCGATCGGCACGACCAGCTGGTCCGGGAGCTGCCAGCCGAGCTGCTCGCAGATCTCGTACGCCAGGGTCTTGGAGCCCTCCGCGTAGTACGGCCGCAGATTGACGTTCACGAAGCCCCAGCCCTCGCCGGCCGGGTCGCCGATCAGCTCGGAGCAGAAGCGGTTCACGTCGTCGTAGTTGCCCTCGATGCCGACGAGCTCGCCGCCGTAGACGGCGGCCATGACGACCTTGCCCTGCTCCAGGTCGTGCGGGATGAACACGCAGGACCGGAAGCCGGCACGGGCCGCGGCGGCGCCGACGGCACCGGCCAGGTTGCCCGTGGAGGAGCAGGAGAGGGTGGTGAAGCCGAAGGCGCGGGCCGCCTCCAGCGCCTGGGCGACGACGCGGTCCTTGAAGGAGTGCGTCGGGTTGCCGGAGTCGTCCTTGATGAAGAGCTTGCCGGCGTCGACGCCGAGCGCGCCCGCCAGGTTGTCGGCCTTGACGAGGTGGGTCCAGCCGGGGTTGATGTTCGGCTTGGTGGCCACGTCGGCCGGGACGGGCAGGAGGGGCGCGTACCGCCAGATGTTCGCGGGACCGGACTCGATCCGCTTGCGCAGCTCCTCCGTGTCGTAGGCGGAGTAGTCGTACGCGATCTCCAGCGGTCCGAAACACTCCTCGCACGCGAAGACCGGTCCGAGCGGAACGCGGTGACCGCATTCGCGACAGCTCAGAGCGGCGGCGGGGCCGAGGTCTACTGTGGAGTCGGTGGTGCTTGCAACAGTCTGCGCAGCCATGGAGGCGAGGCCCTTTCTCCTCATCTTCCTCACGACGCACTTCGCCGTGAGACGGATTTGGCACCTTCCCGAGCCGGGAGCCTCACCACGACAACGTGGTCAGACCGGCTGGAGGGTTGCCGGGGCTTCATCGGGCCGTATCCCTCTGCCCCTCTGGATGAGCGGTATTTGGTTGTATACGCGGACGAGCACCGACATGCGATGGTCACCAGCGTTGTCCAAGACTGTAACCGAAGGCCAGGACAGTTGAGAGAGCCGTCCGAACCGCGAGATGAACGCAGAGGAGCCGCGCACTGTGCTGAAGGAAGTCGAGCGCTGGCTGAGCACCCGCTCCTGGTCCATGACCGACCGCCCGCTCCACAGGATTCTGGCCGCGAAACGAGCCACCGGTCAGTCGGTCAGCGTCGTCCTGCCCGCGCTGAACGAGGAGGAGACGGTCGGCGACATCGTCGCGATCATCCGTCATGACCTCATGCGGCAGGCCCCGCTCGTCGACGAGATCGTGGTCGTCGACTCCGGCTCCACCGACCGGACGTCCCAGGTCGCGGCGGCGGCCGGGGCGAGGGTCGTCCACCGCGACGACATCCTGCCCCGCATCCCGGCCGTGCCCGGCAAGGGCGAGGTTCTGTGGCGGTCGTTGATGGTGACGTCGGGCGACATCGTGTGCTTCATCGACGCGGACCTCAAGGAGTTCTCGTCGGACTTCGTCTCCGGGATCGTCGGCCCACTGCTCACCGACCCCGGCGTCGACCTCGTCAAGGCGATGTACGACCGCCCCCTCGGCTCCGCCGCCGGCCAGGGCGGCCGTGTGACGGAACTCATGGCCCGCCCCCTCCTCAACATGCACTGGCCCCAGCTGGCCGGCTTCGTCCAGCCGCTCGGCGGCGAGTACGCGGCCCGCCGCTCCCTCCTGGAACAGCTCCCGTTCCCGGTCGGCTACGGCGTGGAACTGGGCATGCTGGTCGACGCCCTCCACCTCGTCGGCCTCGACGCCCTCTCCCAGGTCGATGTCGGCGTCCGCAAACACCGCCACCAGGACGGCCAGGCGCTGGGCCGCATGTCCGCGGCCATTTATCGCACGGCTCAGCTCCGGCTGGCCCGCGGCCACCTGATCCGTCCCGTCCTGACGCAGTTCGAGCGGGGGCGGGAGGGCTTCGAGCCGCGGACGTATTCGGTGGACCTCGAGGAGAGGCCGCCGATGGTGGAGATCGAGGAGTACGTGGAGCGAAAGGCCGCGTGACCAAAGGGGCGGTTCGGTTGTCGGGCGACTGCGGGTGGTGCGTGGTTGCTCGCGCGGTTCCCCGCGCCCCTAAAAGACAAACAGGGGCGCGGGG
>NZ_JBHVDX010000433.1:0-3605 GCF_042802555.1 Streptomyces sp. NPDC057474
CTGTTGAGTTCTCAAGGAACGGACGCTTCCTTTGTACTCACCCAAGTTGTTCTCGGGCTTTCCTCCGGGCAGTTTCCCTTCGGTCTTGCGTTTCCAACCTTACCAGATCCGTTTTCCGTTCCGTTTCCGGTTCGGAATTCATTTCCGGTGGCCGTTGGAAGGCCTTTGCCTAATTGATTGCCTTGTGGCTTTCTTTCGGCGAGTCCGACTTTATCAGAAGCTTTTGGCCGGACTGACCGGCCGTTCGTTCCGAATCATCGGGTGGGCTCACTCGGGAAATCATATTCACGAGAAGCCGATAGATTTTCATTGCCGCCCTGGGGTATGTCCACCTCTAGGCAACTGTTCAAATCTACCTCCCCACATGCGCCGTGTCAACGGCTCTTGCGGGAACGAAGAGGAGACTAACAGCCCGGCGGGGGTGAACGCACATCAGGCGGCCGTAGGGACCGCGGCGCTGCGTTCGTGCTCCTCCACGTCGCCCGTGTCACCGGCCCGGACAGCCCGTCCGCCCAGGACATAGACGTACGCGAGGAAGGCGACCTCGGCGAGGACGCCGATGCTGATGCGGGCCCAGGTGGGCAGGCCGGAGGGGGTGACGAAGCCTTCGATGGCACCGGAGATGAAGAGGACCAGCGCCAGGCCTATCGCCATGCCCAGGGCGGCTCGCCCCTCCTCGGCCAGGGCCGAACGGCGGGTGCGGGGGCCAGGGTCGATGAGGGTCCAGCCGAGGCGCAGGCCCGTGCCGGCGGCCACGAAGACAGCGGTCAGTTCCAGCAGGCCGTGCGGGAGGATCAGGCCTAGGAAGACATCGAGGCGGCCGGCCGAGGTCATCAGGCCGATGCCCACACCCAGGTTGAGCATGTTCAGGAGCAGGATCCAGAGGACCGGCAGGCCCAAGAAGATGCCCAGGACCAGACACATCGCGGCAGCCTGGGCGTTGTTCGTCCACACCTGTGCCGCGAAGGACGCGGCGGGATGGCTTGAGTAGTACGTCTCGTACTGGCCGCCGGGGCGGGTCATCTCGCGGAGTGCGTCGGGGGCCGCGATGGAGGCCTGGACCTCCGGGTGGGTGCCGATCCACCACCCCAGGAGCACGGCGACGAGGGTGGAGAGCAGTGCGGTGGGGACCCACCAGTGACGGGAGCGGTAGACCGCGGCGGGGAAGCCGTGGGTCAGGAAGCGGGTGACGTCGCGCCAGGAGGCCCGTCGGTTTCCCGTCACGGCGCTACGCGCGCGTGCCACCAGTTGGCTGAGGCGCCCGGTGAGCTGAGGGTCCGGAGCACTCGACTGGATCAGCGAGAGGTGGGTGGCGGTGCGCTGGTAGAGGGCGACGAGTTCGTCGACCTCTACTCCGTTGAGACGTCGCTGGCGGCGGAGCAGGGCGTCGAGGCGGTCCCACTCGGCGCGATGGGCGGACACGAAGACATCGAGGTCCATCGGGTGTGCTGCTCCTCGTCCCTCTCGTACTGCGTGTCGGCTTGTCGTACTCGTCGTACTGCGGCGCGATGTGACCTCAGCTTGGCAGACTGGCCACTCTCGGGGCAGATCAGGGGATGAAACCGGAAGGACTACGGGTGTGAGTGAGCTAGTGACGGGCGAGGCGGTGGCGCTGGAACTGCGTCCCGCGAAGCTGCCGAGCCGAGCGCTGGCCGTGCTGCTCGACCTGATCGTGGCCATGGTCGTGTACCTCGCGGTGGTACTGATCCTGGTGCTGTCGACGGCAGGCCTCGACGAGGCCGCGCAGATGGCGATATCCATCGCGAGCTTCCTGCTCGTCCTGGTGGGCGGGCCGATCGCGGTGGAGACGCTGAGCCATGGGCGTTCGCTGGGAAAGCTGGCGTGCGGGCTGCGGGTGGTGCGGGACGACGGTGGACCGATCCGGTTCCGGCACGCGCTGGTGCGCGGTGCGGTCGGGGTGGTCGAGATCCTGATGACGTTCGGGGTCGTCGCGTGCATCGCCTCGCTCGTGTCGGAGCGGGGTCGGCGGCTGGGTGACGTTTTCGCGGGGACGTTGGTCGTGCGGGAGCGGGTTCCGGCCGGGCAGACGGCGTTCGTGCCTCCGCCGCCGCCCTGGCTCGTGGGGCAGTTCTCCGGGCTCGACCTGTCCGCCGTTCCGGACGGGCTGTGGCTGGCCATCCGCCAGTACCTGACGCGGATGCGGCAGCTGGACCCGCACGTCGGCGCGGCCATGGCGGAACGTCTCGCCTCGGACCTCGCGGCACGTACGGGAGCTCCGGCGCCGTACGGGGTGCCGCCGGGCGCGTATCTGGCGGCCGTGGTGCACGAGCGGCAGGCGCGGGAGGCTCGCCAGGCCTTCGGGGGCACGGCGGGTGTGGGTGGCGTGCCGAGTGCTCTGGGCACGCCTGGCGCGGCGGGTGCGGTCGCGGGGGGTGGCGTGCCGGGTGCGCCGGTCGGTGGGCCCGGGTGGGGTGGGCCGGTGGCTCAGCCTCCGGTCGCTCCGGCGTATGCGCCGCCTGGGGGGTATGTGAGCCGGGCCATGCCTGCGGGCGCCCCCGGCTATGTACCGCCTGCGGGTGCCGCAGGTGCTGGTCCTGGGGCCGGCGTGCCCGGCGCAGCCGCTCCCGCGGTACCGGTAACCCTCGAGTCGCCGCAGGAGCCGCCTGCCGAGCGGCCGAGCACCGGGTTCGCACCGCCTGCGTGAGTCACGGCCCCGCCCGCCCTACCGCTGTCGGCCGGGCACGGGGTCAGTCGGACGACGGCCTCAGTCGAACGTCGACGGCGGTGTTTCCAGGTGCTCCAGCTCGATTCCTGGTGCCGCCAGAACTACGTCTCCCGCGATGTGAACGGTGTGCCGCTCGCCCGTGTCCAGGGCTGTGACCTGGTATTCGTCCACGGCCAGAGGGCCGTTGTCAGTGGCGTGTGCTTCTCTTTGGATCAAGGCCCAGGACTGGTCCAAGGTGCGCGGGGCGAGGACCGGGTCGGTGAAGGCGACGAGGCGTACGCGGGTGGCGGGTGCGGAGGGGGTGAGGTGCAGGAGGCGGGCGGTGGCGATCAGGAACGCCGGGGAGGTGCCGGTGAAGGCGTGGGCGTGGACATTGCCTTCGGTGGCCTCCGTGCCGGTGGGGTCGGTGCGGACCCAGGTGACGCCGTCGAGGGCGGCGCCGCGGACCTGCCAGCTCGCGGCATGGAGTTCGAGGCGGATGGGGCGGCCGAGTTCGTCGAGGGCGAGGTCGACGGAGCCGACATAGTCGCCGGACTGGTCGGTCAGCTGGGAGACATAGCGCCAGCCGGACGGGCCGGGCGCGCAGTGGAAGTGTTCTTCGGCGAGGAGGGTGTGGTCGTGCGGGTCGTGAAGCGAATACCGGCCACGGGGCATGGGGGTCCTGGCTCTTGACGGGCTGGTCCGACTGACTGGCGGGCACGGGCCGAAGGGGCAGGCCCCCGGCACGGGGGTGCGGGGGCCTGCCTGGGAGCTGCTGCCGTGACGGTTGCGTCAGTGCATGGACGCACCCGTCGCCGGGCGGATCAGTAGCGGTAGTGATCCGACTTGTACGGGCCCTCGACCTCGACCCCGATGTAGGAGGCCTGCTCCGGGCGCAGGGTGGTGAGCTTCACGCCGAGCGCGTCGAGGTGGAGGCGGG
>NZ_JBHVDX010000434.1:0-3518 GCF_042802555.1 Streptomyces sp. NPDC057474
TTCCCGAGCCACAGCGGCTCGGGAACCCGGCACTGGCGCGTGCGGCCAATCACCACGGACGCCACCTCCTCGGCGAGGAAGGCGTACCTGAACTGGGACTACGAGTCGGGCACACGCCGCCTGACCCGCTCCTTCGTCACCGACGACGTGCACGGTTACATGCCGCAGGAGCTGAAGTTCACCCAGGACGACGCGGGCAACGTCACGTCGATCTTCGATGCCTCCGCCCAAGGCGGCACGGCCAAGCCGGACTACCAGTGCCTCACCTACGACGGCCACCGCCGCATGACGGAGTCCTGGACCCCGAAGACGGCCGACTGCGCGGCTTCGGGCCGTACGACGTCGAACCGGCGGCGCCGCCCAGGACCGCGTGGACGCGGAGGGCGATGAGGGGGGCGTCGACCTGCCAGAACTGTTTGCTCGTACGGAAGTCGAAGGCTCCGAGGCGTAGCTCGATGACGGCGTGTTCGCGCAAGGGCTTCGCACCAGAGAGGAAATCGTGCATGCCGCTCCTCGCCGAGCCGCTCAGGACGAGCCGGGCGCCCTGGTCCTCGCGGTGCTGAAGATGGCAGTGCAACTCAGCCATCAGCTGAGGGAGTTCAGGTGAGTGTGCGAGCAGATGGGGGAAGTCGTCGAGGACGAGAAGGGGACGCGGCGAGCAGCGGGACGTGACGTCGAGGGCGTCGGTGAGCGCTTCGCGCCAGTCTCGGGGGCGCAGGGTGTTGGGGATCACCCTCGCGTGTGCCGCGACCGCTTCGGTGAATCGGCGCAGGGCGCTTTGGCGGCCCTCGTTGCTGAGCGCCGTGAAGTGCAGCCCCTCCACGGCCGCGCACAGAGAGCGAAGTAGGTACGACTTCCCGATGCGGCGCGGTCCGGTGATGGTGCCGAGACGCATTCCGGGGGTGGGATCGGTGAGGAAGCCGACGAGCGCTGTCCACTCGCGTTCTCGGCCTATGGGGGCGCCGGACAGGCGCTCTCGCAGGTGACGTGTGGACATGGGGCACTCCGCGTGGGCGGGGACAGGGCTCGCCCCATGTCTACGTCGGTGACCTGCGGCGCGGTGCGGGATCCGGCCCGGATCACCCCTTCGGGTCCCCCGCCAGCCTCCGCAACACCACCCCGCACCGCCGCGCATACGCATGCTGCAACCCCCGCGTCGCCGCCCCGCCCGCCCGGGCGTACCATTTCGCGCCGCGGCTGAAGGCCGTGACCGTCAGCCAGACCGTGCCGTCGCCCGTGCGGTCGACCACGAAGGCTTCCTCGCCGCATTCCGGGTGGCCCGGGAGCGTGCCGTATGCCCAGCCCTTGCGGCGGGGTTCGTCGACCGTCCAGACGACGCGGCAGGGGGCCTTGATGACGCCGCCGAGGGTGACTGTCACGTCGACGCCGGGGGCGGCCTCGGGGGCGGAGGCGTTTATGCCGACGCCCATCGCGCGGTGCATCTCCCAGGTGAGGACGGCGTTCGCGGCGCGTTCGAACACGTCCGTGCCCTCGCCTATGCGGGAGCGGACGTGGAGGGGGTTGAAGTCGGGTGGGCAGTGGCCCTCGCGGGTGGCGCCGACCGCGTCGTACGTGAAGGGGCCCTCGGGGAGCGGGCCGTTGGTTGCGGGCATGGCGCAAAGCCTAGGGCGGCACCCGGAGTCGCCTTCTCTCCGGGTACCGCCCGAGCAACCTCAGCTAGGCCGACGTCACGCCGTCACGTTGACCGCCGCCCACGCCGCGTTCACCGCCGCGTACTCCGTGCTGCTGGAGCCGTAGAGGGAGGACGCCGCGTTCAGGGTCGCCGTGCGGGCGCCCTTGTAGTTGGTCGTCGAGGTCATGTACGTGCTCAGCGCCTTGTACCAGATCTGGACGGCCTTGTCGCGGCCGATGCCGGTGATCGTGGCGCCGTTCGACGTCGGGGAGTTGTACGCGACCCCGTTGATCGTCTTCGAACCGCTGCCCTCCGAGAGGAGGTAGAAGAAGTGGTTCGCCGGGCCCGACGAGTAGTGGACGTCCAGGCCGGCCAGCGACGACGACCAGTAGTTGGCCGAGTTGCCGTCCTTGCTGGGCTGGTCCATGTAGCGCAGCGGGGTGCCGTTGCCGCGGATGTCGACCTTCTCGCCGATGAGGTAGTCGCCCGGGTCCTTGGAGTTGGCGGCGTAGAACTCGACCGCCGTGCCGAGGATGTCCGAGGTGGCCTCGTTCAGGCCGCCGGACTCGCCGCTGTAGTTCAGCCCCGCCGTGTTCGAGGTCAGGCCGTGGGTCATCTCGTGGCCCGCGACGTCCAGGGAGGTGAGCGGCTTGACGTTGCCGTCGCCGTCGCCGTACGTCATGCAGAAGCAGCTGTCGGACCAGAAGGCGTTGACGTACGCGTTGCCGTAGTGGACGCGGGAGTACGCGGCGACGCCGTTGTTCTTGATGCCGTTGCGGCCGAGGACGTTCTTGTAGAAGTCCCAGGTGACCTGGGCGCCGTAGTGGGCGTCCACGGCGGCGTTCTGGTCGGTGGAGGAGCTGGTGGCGGTGCCGGTGCCCCAGATGTCGTCCGCGTCGGTGAAGAGTGTGCCGGCCGAGGACGAGGTGGCGCGGGCCTTGTTGTAGGTCTTGTGGCTGCCGCGCGAGGCGTCGGTCAGGTTGTACGTCGAGCCCGACAGGGTCGTGCCGATGGTGACCGAGCCGTTGTACTGGCTGTTGCCGGTGCCGGTCTGGATGGCCTCGAACTCGTACAGCTTCTTGCCGGTCTCCGCGTCGGTGATGACGTGGAGCTCCTGCGGGGTGCCGTCGTGCTGGAAGCCGCCGACGACCGTCTCGTAGGCGAGGGCGGGCTTGCCGTCCGCCGCCCAGACGACCTTGCGCGGCGCCTTGTCGGCCTCGGTCTTGGTGGAGCCCTCGGCCTTGGCGGCCTTCAGCGCCTGCTTCTCGGCGGTGGCCTTGGTGACGTCCGCGGTGAGGTCGGAGACCTTGACGGAGGCGCTGGTGGCCTTGGTGATGCTCTTGATGTCGCCGGCCTTGGACTCGTGGACGACCAGGTCGCCGCCGAGGACCGGGAGGCCGCCGAACGTGCGCTCGTAGCGCGTGTGGACCGTGCCGTCGGTGTCCTTGAGGACGTCGCGGACGACCAGTTCCTCCTTGGCGCCCAGGCCTATCTCGTCGGCGGTCTCGGCCGTGGCCGCGTCCGCCTTCTTGATCAGGGCGGTGCGCGCGGCGGGGGTCAGCTGGACCGGGGCACCGGCCGGCTGGGCCTTGTCCGCGACGGGCGCGGGCTGGGCGGTGGCACCGGAGGTCAGCCCGGTGGTCAGCAGCGCGCCGGCGGCGATGGCGGTCGCGATGGCGAGCGTGGTGCGCTTGTGACGCGCGTAGAGGGGAGACACACAAGCTCCTTATGTGGGGGAGTTCGCTGGTGCTGGTGCGGCGGGTGGAGGAAGAGTGACATCTGAGTCGTGTTCATGTCAGGAGGGCTTGGTGATGTTGGCCGAAAGTCAACTGTCCGGTGAATATTTCGGGAACATGAACGGGCGCCGCCCCGGTGGGGGTTGACC
>NZ_JBHVDX010000435.1:0-3505 GCF_042802555.1 Streptomyces sp. NPDC057474
CCACGAAGGGGGGCGCGGCCCCCGCCCCCCCCCCCGCGGAGTCCACGACCGAGGAACGTCGCCGGGCCCGGCTGTCCCGCCGCTGGCAGCGGGACATGCGCTGGAGCCCGTACGCCTTCGTCTCCCCCTTCTTCCTGCTGTTCATCGCGTTCGGCCTGTTCCCGCTGCTCTACACCGGCTGGGCCTCGCTGCACACCGTGGAACTGACCGCCCCCACCGACATGAGCTGGGCGGGGCTGCGCAACTACACACGGATCTTCGACGACGAGTTCTTCTGGAACGCGGCGAAGAACACGCTGATCATCGGGGTCATCTCGACCGTCCCGCAGTTGATGATGGCGCTGGGCATCGCGCACATCCTCAACTACAAGCTCCGTGCCTCGACCTTCTACCGGGTCGTGATGCTCGCCCCGTACGCCACCTCGATCGCCGCCGCCACCCTGGTCTTCGTGCTGCTCTTCGGCCGCGACTACGGAATGATCAACTGGTTCCTGGGGATGCTCGGCTTCGACCACATCGACTGGCAGAACGGCACGTGGTACTCGAAGATCGCCGTGTCGACCATCGTCATCTGGCGCTGGACCGGGTACAACGCGCTGATCTACCTCGCCGCGATGCAGGCGATCCCGCAGGACCTGTACGAGTCCGCGGCCCTCGACGGAGCCAGCCGCTGGAAGCAGTTCATCCATGTGACGCTGCCGTCGCTGCGCCCGACGATCCTGTTCACCGTGGTCGTCTCGACGATCGGTGCCTCGCAACTCTTCGCCGAGCCCCTGCTGTTCGACGCCAACAAGGGCGCATCCGGCGGCTCCCAGCACCAGTTCCAGACACTCGGCCTGTACCTGTACGAGCAGGGCTGGGTGAACCAGCACCTGGGCCGCGCCTCGGCGATCGCCTGGACGATGTTCCTGATCCTCATCGTGGTCGGAATCATCAACTACGTCATCTCGCGCCGGCTGCGCGCCAGTAGTTAGGAGACCGGCCGTGACGACGACTATCACCAAACCCCCGGCCGACGCGGTACCCGAGCCCCCGAAGAACGGGCGGCGCAGGCGCGGGTCGAAGGCGGCACGCGCGGGCGGGCAGCACCACGCCGGGCCCGTCGCCTACATCATTCTCATCGCGTTCACCCTGATCGCGCTGTTCCCGCTGTTCTGGACGGCGGTCGCCGCCTCCCGGGACAACGCGCGGCTGGCGGAGACCCCGCCGCCGTTCTGGTTCGGCGCGAACCTCTTCGACAAGCTCGAAGTGGCCTGGAGCGACGCCAATCTGGGCGAGGCGTTCCTCAACACGACGATCGTGGCGGGCGTTTCCTCGCTGACCATCGTCTTCCTGTCCACGATCGCCGGCTTCGCCTTCGCCAAGCTGCGCTTCCGGGGCCGGGGCGCCCTGATGCTGATCGTGATCGGCACGATGATGGTGCCGCCGCAGCTCCAGGTGATCCCCCTCTACATGATGGTCGCCAAGCTCGACTGGACCGACCAGCTCCAGGCGGTGATCCTGCCCTCGCTGGTGAGCGCGTTCGGCGTGTTCTTCATGCGGCAGTACCTGCTCCAGGCCCTGCCCGACGAGATCATCGAGGCGGCCCGCGTCGACGGCGCGAGCAGCTGGCGGGTGATCTGGCACGTGGTGTTCCCGGCCGCGCGGCCGGCGATGGCCGTCCTGGGCATGCTGATGTTCGTGCAGACCTGGAACGACTTCCTGTGGCCGTTCCTCGTCCTGACCCAGCTCGGCAACCCGACCGTGCAGGTCGCGGTGGCCGGCCTGGGCCGCGGCTACACCCCCGACCAGGCCCTGATCATGGCGGGCGCGCTGCTCAGCACGCTGCCGCTGCTCCTGGTCTTCGCGATCTTCGGCAAGCAGATCGTGGGGGGCATCATGCAGGGCGCGGTGAAGGGCTGACGGCCCGACGACACCTCGCACTTCTCCCGGGGGTCGGGTCACCGCCGCCTCGACCCCTGTTCCTCTCCTCCCTCTCCCCCCACCAATCCTCCGTCGGTCTACCCGACCACCTATGGGAGCGCTTCCATGCCTGAGCCCACAACGCCGGTGACCTTTCCTCCCGCCTTCCTCTGGGGCGCGGCCACCTCCGCATACCAGATCGAGGGAGCGGTGCGGGAGGACGGCCGTACGCCCTCCATCTGGGACACCTTCAGCCACACCCCGGGCAAGACCGCCGGTGGCGAGACCGGTGACATCGCTGTCGACCACTACCACCGCTACCGCGACGACGTGGCGATGATGGCGGACCTGGGCCTCAACTCGTACCGCTTCTCCATCTCCTGGTCGCGGGTGCAGCCGACGGGCCGGGGCCCCGCGATCCAGCGCGGCCTCGACTTCTACCGCCGTCTGGTCGACGAGCTGCTGGACAAGGGCATCAAGCCGGCCGTCACCCTCTACCACTGGGACCTCCCCCAGGAGTTGGAGGACGCGGGCGGCTGGCCCGAGCGGGACATCGTCCACCGCTTCGCCGAGTACGCGCGGATCGTGGGCGAGGCGCTGGGCGACCGTGTCGAGCAGTGGATCACCCTCAACGAGCCGTGGTGCACCGCGTTCCTCGGCTACGGCTCCGGGGTGCACGCGCCGGGCCGTACGGACCCGGTGGCGTCGCTGCGCGCGGCCCACCATCTGAACGTGGCGCACGGGTTGGGGGTCTCGGCGCTCCGCTCGGCGATGCCCGCCCGCAACTCGATCGCCGTGAGCCTCAACTCGTCGGTGGTACGGCCGATCACGAGCTCCCCCGAGGACGTGGCCGCGGCCCGGAAGATCGACGACCTCGCGAACGGCGTCTTCCACGGGCCGATGCTGCAGGGGGCGTACCCGGAGACCCTGTTCGCCGCGACCTCGTCGCTGACGGACTGGTCGTTCGTGCAGGACGGTGACGTGGCGGCGGCCAACCAGCCGTTGGACGCGCTGGGGTTGAACTACTACACGCCGACGCTGGTGGGCGCGGCCGCCGCCGACGCGATCGGGCCGCGTGCGGACGGCCACGGGGCGAGCAACCACTCGCCGTGGCCGGGCGCGGACGACGTCCTGTTCCACCAGACCCCGGGCGAGCGTACGGAGATGGGCTGGACCATCGACCCGACGGGTCTGCACGAGCTGATCATGCGGTACTCGCGGGAGGCCCCGGGACTGCCCATGTACATCACGGAGAACGGGGCGGCGTACGACGACAAGATGGACTCGGACGGTCGCGTCCACGACCCCGAGCGCATCGCCTACCTGCACGGCCACCTGCGGGCGGTCCGGCGCGCGATCGCCGAGGGCGCGGATGTGCGCGGGTACTACCTGTGGTCCCTGATGGACAACTTCGAGTGGGCGTACGGGTACGGGAAGCGGTTCGGGGCGGTGTACGTGGACTACGCGACCCTCGCTCGTACGCCGAAGTCGAGCGCGTACTGGTACGGACAGGCGGCGAAGACGGGGGCGCTGCCGCCGCTGGTGACGACTTCGGCGTAGGAGCCGCAGGGCCGTTCCCCCGAGGGCGGAGGAAGCCCTCGGG
>NZ_JBHVDX010000436.1:0-3492 GCF_042802555.1 Streptomyces sp. NPDC057474
TGATCTCGGCGCGCCCGCCGTAGTTGACGCAGATAGTGAGTGTCAGTGCGGTTGCGGGTGCGGTGTTCTTCGCGCCTGAGAGCATGGACGAGGTCGTCGAGCAGCGGAGCCTGCGGAGGATCCGCCAGGACTTGAGGGTGGCGATGGCCTGTTCGACCAGGGCCCGGACCTTTGCTAATCCCGTTCGTCGTCCCGGCACACCTCGCGCCGGCCTCTCCCTCCCATGAACTGCCGTCCGACATGGGCGGCGGCGGTCAGTCATGGCCGCGATCAGTTGAGCAGGAAGGTTGCAGACTGGCTGCTCGACGGCACCCGGATGAGCCGGGCGGACGGACCTGCCGTTGCCCCGCGAGCAGGGCGCCGTAGTAGAACTGTGTGCCCAGCGAGCCGCCAGGCCAGTCACCGGCCTTTTTTGTTGAACCATCCGAGCGACTGGACGACGGACGCGCCGATAACGAGGATGCCGAGCGGAACGATCGTGAACCAGGTGGCATCGGCTTTCATGGCCGCGAGCAGGGCGATGGCGCCGAGGGCCAGCGCCAGGAGCACGAGCATGCCCAGAAGGACACGAATCTTGGAAACCAACGGAGGACTCTCCAATGTTCAGCCGGGCTCTATTGACCAGACAGCGTTCGCTACCCGTTGGACAGCTGGCGACGGTTGCCCAGTAGGGAGGCAGCAAGCTCCCCGGCGTGACACCACGGCTCCGTCAGGAAGCTCATGGGGCGAGTCTCCCAACGCTGCCTTCCCGAGGCGCCAGTAGAACTACGCAATCGAATACGTAAGTTCACCGGCCGGGCCGGGCCGGGGCGGGGCAGCGGCCAGCCGTACAGTGAGCCGTCGCCAATCTCACCTGTCGGATGGGCAGTTGGCCTGACGGACGGATGAAGCCCCTGGTAGATGGGTTTTCGACCAAGAGAACCGTCTCCACCAGAGGCTTCGTATGCTTGTCTACCCGTCCGGCGTCGACGTGTCCAGCTCTGCCCTGCGCTTCCTCACTGCCCACCTGAGGGAACACCGTCGTGTTCTCGGCACCCGATGGCGGCGCCTGAGCGCGGGTCGGCAGGCCCTGCTCACCCTCGTCCACCTCCGCAACGGCCAGCCGTATGCCCAGCTCGCGGCTGGTTTCGGGATCGGCACCACCACCGTCTACCGCTACGTCACCGAGGCCGTCGGGCTCCTGGCCGCCCTCGCCCCCACGCTCGCCGAAGCCATGCGGGCCGCGTCGATGAAGGCGTATCTGATCCTGGACGGGACGCTTCTGCCGATCGACCGGATCGCCGCCGACCGTCCCTTCTACTCGGGCAAACACAAGAAGCACGGCATGAACGTGCAGGTCATAGCCGACCCAAAGGGGCGTCTGCTGTGGGCTTCACCGGCCCTGGCCGGTGCCGTCTATGACGTCCGGGCGGCCCGCGAGCACGGCATCATCGACGCTCTCGCCGAGGCCGGCATCACCTGCTGGGCGGACAAGGGCTACCAGGGCGCAGGCGGCACGGTCCGCCTCCCGTACCGCGGCCGGCGGGATCGCCTCTCCGTCGGTCAGCAGGCCGTCAACCGACCCCACGCAAAGGTCCGGGCCCTGGTCGAACAGGCCATCTCGGCGCCGGAGCAGGGACAGTACGTTCTCCGGGTCCAGCCCGACCGGAGTCTTGATGATCTTCGAGGAGAATCCCGCCCGAGAGTCACTGAGGCACGGCATCACCAGCCTGTTCGCCGCCTTCAACATCGCCGACGGCACCGTCATATCGGCACTGCACCGCCGCCACCGGGCGATCGAGTCAAGAAGTTCCTGATCCGGATCGACAAGGCGGTGCCCGCCGGACTCGACGTGCACCTCGTCTGTGACAACTACGCCACCCACAACACCGCCGAGATCCGGACGTGGATCGGCAAACACCCCCGCTTCCACGTCCATTTCACCCCCACCGGCTCCTCCTGGATGAACCAGGTCGAGCGGTGGTTCGGCCTGCTGACCGACAAACTCATCCGCCGCGGCGTCCACAGGTCCGTGAAAGCCCTGGAGGACGACATCACTGCGTGGATCGACACCTGGAACGAGAACCCGCGGCCCTTCACCTGAACCAAGACAGCCGACGAGATCCTCAACTCCCTCGCCGACTACCTCACCAAGGTCGGAACCGACAAGCAGAAAACAGAGGAGAACTAACCCTCAGGATTTCTGCCGCAGCACACTAGAGATCTTCAACGGCTGAGGTTACGGCGGTTGGAAGTCGAGCCCGGTCTTGGCGGTGAGGCCCTCGATGAGGTGGGGTCGGTACTGCATCTGTTTGAGCCGGGTCTTCACCAGTGCGGTGAGCTCGTCGAGGCTGTGTTTGGTGAGGTTGGCCAGGGATCTCTTCAGGTGCGACCAGACGCCCTCGACCGGGTTGAACTCCGGCGCGTATGGCGGCAGCTGGTAGACGGTCAGCCATGGTCGCGCCGCGATCAGCCGTCGCATGGTGTGGCTGACGTGCGTGTTCAAATTGTCCCAGACCAGGACGATAGGGCCGCCGAGCTGCTGGTGTGCGGCATCGAGCAGGCGGGCGTAGTCGGTCTCGGTGAAGCCCTTGCGCCGGCCTTTGGCGGGGCCGCGGTCAAGGTGGATGCGGTAGATCAGCCGCGGCTGGCGGCCGGCCTTCGTGCAGATCAGTGCCGCCATCGAGACCCGCTTGGTGCCCGCGGCGGTGACCTTCACGACCGGGGTGCGGCCCCGGCGGCCCCAGGTTCGGCCCTTGGGCGGCCTCAGGCCCTGGCCTGCCTCGTCCTCGAAGCAGAGCCAGGCGCCCAGGTCCGCCGCCCTCTTTTTATGACGGGCCACTGCTCGTCCTTCCACGCGGCGATCCTCGGCTCGTCCCGCTCGGTGGCCTTGCGGCTCGGGACCTGCACGCTCCAGCCGATGCGGTGCAGCAGCAGGTCCAGCCGGCCAGGGTGTACTCGACCCCGAAACGGCGGCGCACGATCTCGCCGATGCGGGCCAGCGTCCAGCACTGGTCACTCCAGCCGGAGGCGGCAGGCCCGGCCTCCAACACCGCCTCCAGAGCTCGCAGTTGTCCGGCGCCGAGTTTGCAGCGGGCGCCGCCGGGACCTTTGGACACCAGCGCCTGGCGGCCGCCCGAGACCAGGGCCCGGCGCCAGCGGTTCGCCGACATACGGGTCACCCGGAACCGCCGGGCCACCTCCCGGTCACTGGCCCCCGCCTCGATCAAGTCAGCTGCCGCGAAACGGACTTGTTCACGCCGATCGCGCTCGTCGGCCGTCAGTCCTCCGCCATCGGGATACCTCACACTTCCGGCATAGCGCAGCCGACACCAACCGTCACGACCCCACGTAACCCGCACCGTTAAAGATCTCTAGCCGAGGTCTTCGCGATGACAAGGGCTTGTGCCTAACCTCGATCTTTCTTGACGGTCCGGCTCAAGCGTCGGGTGCGCGCCGCGTAAAACGTCGCAGGGGCTGGGGTGGGTGAGGGGCGATGGAGGGAGTGGCTGG
>NZ_JBHVDX010000437.1:0-3437 GCF_042802555.1 Streptomyces sp. NPDC057474
GGGGTGCGTTTCGCCGACGGTGTGAGCGTCCTGGCGGCCGAGGGGGTGACCCGTTTCCTGGAGATCGGCCCCGACGGCACCCTCACCGCCCTCGCCCAGAACTGCGTACCCGACGCGCCGAACCTCCTCTTCGTTCCCGCCCAGCGCAAGGACCGCGACGAACCGCCGGCGGTGATCGCCGCGCTGGCCGCGCTGCACACCACGGGCAGGACCGTCGACTGGGGCGTTCTTCTGCCCGGCTCCCACGAGTTGGTCGAGCTTCCTACCTATCCGTTCCAGCGGCAGCGCTACTGGCTGGATCCGGTGGCGGACCGTTTCGGACACCGTGGGGAGCACCCGCTGCTGTCCTCCGGGATCGGCGTCGCCGACTCCACCACCGTGGTGGCGACAGGGCTTCTGTCCGGGCGCACACAGCCCTGGCTCGGTGACCTCGCCACCGGCGGCGGCATCATCGTGGCTCCGTCCGTCCTCACCGATCTGGCCCTGCACACCGGACGCAGCCTCGGAGCGCATCACCTCACCGAGCTGCATGTCGACGAGCCGCTGCGGCTCCCCGCGACCGGTGAGACCGAGGTGCAGACCGTCACCGAAGCGGCGGACGGCGACCGACGCCGGACCTTCGCCCTGTACGCACGCCCCTACGACCCGGACGCCGGCCCCTCCGATGATGCCCGGCCCTGGACCCGGCACGCTCACGGCATTCTGGCCGGGGGCCCTGTCGAGCCCACTGCTGCGGACACGGACGAGGTCGGGGCCTGGCCCCCGCCCGGCGCGACGCCCGTCGACCCGGACGAGCTGTACGACGCCCTCGAAGTCCCGGCGGACGAGGCCGGGCGGGTCGTGACATCCGTGTGGCGTCTGGGCGACGAGGTGTTCGCCGAGGCCGTTCTCCCCGAGACGAAGACGGCCGAGGCGGCCGGGTTCGTCGTGCACCCCGCACTTTTGGACGGCGCCCTCCTGACGCTCCGCGCGCTCGGCCGGCCCGTTCCGCACCTCGTGTCCTGGTCCGGCCTCACCCTCCACGCGAGTGCCGCCACGGCGGTCCGCCTGCACGTCGTCCCGCGCTCGGCGACGGAATCCGCGCTCCGCATCCTGGACGTCACCGGCGCTCCCGTACTCACCGCTCGAACCGTCGCCGTCCTGCCGTTCGACCAGGAGCAACTCCCCGGGACCGTACGGAAAAGCGGCAGCGACCTGTACACGGTCACGTGGATCCCGGCCGACGCCCCCACACTCCCCGAACCGGCCTCGACGACCCGCCACACCGGCCCCGACGGCCTCCTCGCCGCCGCCTCGACCGCCTCGGACACCCCTTACGCCGAGCTGGTCGTCGTCCCCTGGCAGACGCCCGAGTCCGACCCGGAGACCGCTCTCGTGCCCGGCGTCCATGACGCCACAGCGCGTGCCCTCATCTTGCTCCGGCGCTGGCTCACCGACGCGCACGCGGCCGGCTCCCGCCTCCTGGTGCTCACCCGGGGCGCGGTGGCCGCACACGCCGGCGAGACCGTGACCGACCTGTCGGCCGCGGCGGTTCGGGGACTACTGAAGTCCGCCGCATCGGAGAACCCCGGGCGGTTCCTGCTCCTCGACACCGACGTCACCCCCACCGACGACCAGCTCGCGGACGCCGTACGGCGCGGTCACGACGAACTCGCCCTCCGCGATGGGCAGTTGTTCGCTCCTTCACTCAACCGAGTGAGGGACACCCCACCGCACCCGGCTGCCCTGGTCTTCCCCACGGACCGGACCGTCCTCGTCACCGGCGGCACGGGTGCGGTGGGTGCCGCCGTCGTCCGTCATCTCGTCACCCGGCACGGCGTCCGCCATCTGCTTCTCGTCACCCGGCGCGGTCCGCAGACTCCAGGTGTCGCCGATCTGGTCGACGAACTCGCCGCCCACGGCGCTCGGACCACCATCGTGAGCTGTGACGCCGCCGACCGCGAGGCCCTTGCCGACGTCATCGACGCCCTGCCGCCGAAGCATCCGATCGGCGCCGTGGTCCATGCCGCCGGAGTCCTCGACGACGGCGTCATCACCTCCCTCACCCCCGTGCACCTGGCCAGGGTGCTGCGACCCAAGGCCGACGCGGCGGTCAACCTGCACGAACTCACCCGCGACCTGGGTCTGTCGGCGTTCGTCATGTTCTCTTCGGCCGCCGCCACGCTCTCCGGTCCCGGACAGGGCAACTATGTCGCCGCGAACGCGTTCCTCGACGCCTACGCCGCCCGCCTGCGCGCCGACGGCCACCCAGCGGTGTCCATCGCCTGGGGCCTGTGGGAGACCGACAGCTCCATGACCCGCGGTCTCGCCGACGCCACGCGCAAGCGTGCCGCCCGCAGTGGCGTGGACGCCCTGCCCACCGGTGATGCTCTCGTCCTCTTCGACCGTGCCCTGACCCACACCGAGGGCACCCCGCTTCCACTCTGCCTGGACCGCACCGCACTGCGCCGCGCCGCCGACCGACTGCCCCCGCTGCTGCGTTCCCTGACCGGCCGCCCGGCCCTGCGCGAGGCCGCGGCGCGGCCGGCCGCCGGCGCTGCCTCGCCGCTCGGCCTGTCTCATCTGCCCGAGTCCCGGCGGCGGGACGCGGTCGCCGACCTCGTACGGACCACCCTGGCCGCCGTGCTCGGACACGCGCCGGAGACCCCGATCCGCCCCGACACCCCGTTCACACAGCTGGGCCTCGATTCCCTGACGGCCCTCGAAGTGCGCAACTCGCTCTCCCACGCGACCGGCACCACCCTGCCGGCGACCCTCGTCTTCGACCACCCCACCCCCGAAGCCGTCGTGGATCTCCTCCTGGCCGGCCTGGCTCCTGCGGAGCGGGCCGACGATCCCATGTCCACGTCCACCACGTCCACCATGCCCCGCAGCTCCGAGAGTGCCGCGCTCGCCGACGACCCCATCGCCATCATCGGCATGGGCTGCCGCTTCCCGGGCGGCGTCGAAACCCCCGAACAGTTCTGGGACCTGCTCCTGCAAGGCGAGGACGCCATCGGCGACTTCCCTGCGGACCGCGGCTGGGAAAACCTCACCGCCCTCGCCGCTTCGGACAGCACCGGCCCCGACACACCGACGTACACCCGTCGTGGTGGCTTCTTGTCCGGTGTCGGTGGTTTTGATGCGGAGTTTTTCGGGGTGTCGCCGCGTGAGGCGTTGGCGATGGATCCGCAGCAGCGGTTGTTGTTGGAGGTGTGCTGGGAGGCGGTGGAGCGGGCGGGTGTTGATCCTCGGTCGTTGCGGGGTTCGCGGGTGGGTGTGTTCGCGGGGACGAACGGTCAGGACTATCCGGCGTTGTTGAGTGTGTCGGAGGGTGACTTCGGCGGTTATGTGGGGACGGGGAACGCGGCGAGTGTGGTGTCGGGGCGGGTGTCGTACGTGCTGGGTCTGGAGGGTCCGGCGGTGACGGTCGACACCGCCTGCTCGTCCTCGCTGGT
>NZ_JBHVDX010000438.1:0-3372 GCF_042802555.1 Streptomyces sp. NPDC057474
CCCTCCGACGGGGACGCCGCCTTCGTGTGTCCGATCGGCCGCCGCCTGCCGCGGTGGCGCCTACTGCGGCTCCAGCTCCGCGATCCCGCCCTCCGGGATCGCCGCGCCGTCCGACCCGACCACCTTCCGGTCGCCGAGCGGCTCGTCGAGTTGCACCGTCCGCTCCACCGCCTTGGCGATCATGATGCAGACCTTGCCCTCCCACGGGGTGTCGGTCACGGTGACCGTCACCTCGCCCGACTCCTCGCTCACCGAGGCCGAGTAGTCGCTGCACACCCCGCCCCAGAAGGCCACGGTCAGCTTGTCGCCGTCGACCGTGTAGCCCTGGATCCGCACATCACGCGAGGACGGACCGGTGGACGGCGTGTCACCCGGCTCGCCGGGCTTCTCGGTCGGCTCCGAGCGGGACTCGGGGGTGGCCAGGTACTTCGGGTCGATCGCCGGATGCGTCACCGTGTAGGGGGCCTCGGCACCCGTCGGCCGCACCTCGAACATCCAGGACGGCACCAGCGCCGGGCGGCCGTCCACATGGTGCGAGGCGAGCCCGAACATCGCGTTCTCGACGGTGACCGCCTCCGGCTTCGGCGGTGTGGTCACCCGCTCGCACGGCGTCTCGTCCACCGCGACCGTCCCGCTCTCGACGGCTGTCCCGGTCTCGCCCTCCAGCGGTACGGGGCCGGTGCAGCCGCCGATGCCGCCGCGCTCGGTGCCGACGCCCTGACCCGAGCCGTTCATCAGTTCCAGCGCCCGCTCCGCGTCCACGACGGGATACGTGTCGCTCTTCACCGGCGACTTCAGGTTGCCGCTGCCGCCGACCACCTGGCCGTCGGCGCCGATCTGGACCCCGGTCGACCAGCCGTACGTGGGCAGCCCGCCGACCTCGGGGTCGGCGTTCACCACCCGAACGGCGCCCATGAGTTGGGTCGCGTCGAGCTTGGCGTCGTCCTGGCCGACGGCATTGAGCACCGGGGCCGCCGCATTCTCGGCCGCCGCCTCGCTGACCGGGTCGCCGCCCTCGGCCGTGCCGCCGGACGTGCAGACGTCGACCTTCCGGCAGTTGTCGGTGCCCGGCGTGTACCGGTTGAACGTCCATGTCCCCGGCGATTGCCGGTTCACGTGGAGCACCGGTCCCGAACCGTCCCCGGCCGCCCCCACCTGCCAGGCCTCGCCCTCGGACGTCGGCTTGCCCTCCACCCCGAGCGCCTTCGCGAGCCGCGCCACCTCGGCGGCCGTCACCTCGCCCTTGACCGAGTAGACGGGAGCGGAGCCGGGGCCGTCGGGCAGGTCGTCGCCCGCACGATAGGTCACCCCGTTGGGGTTGGGCTCACCGGGCGCGATGCCGTTCGAACCGCCGTCGGCGTAGCCGTCGAGCGCGAGCGGCGGGGGAGTGCCGTCACCGCCGGGCGAGCTCGACCCCCCAGCATCACCGCCGGACCCACCGGAAGCCGTAGTGGCGAGGAATGCCCCACCACCCCCGACCAGCAGCACCGCGGCGGCCACGGACGCGACGGCCACCCGGGAACGCCGCCGCCGCGGCCGCTCGGCACCGCCGACGTCCACGACGTGACCGCTGTCGCTGTCACTGTCGCCGCCCCCGCCATCGCCGTCAGCGGCTACGGCACGCTCATCCGTGTCGTCCTCGGCGGCAGCCCGCGAGCCCTCGTCCTCATCGGAGCCGGCCCCCTCATCCACGTCACTCGCCGCAGCCCCAGCCGCAGGCTCATCGGCCCCGTCGGCCGCATCGGCCCCGTCGGTCTCAGTGACGTCATCCCCGGCAGCCCTGATCTCCTCGGTGGCGTCGGGCTCGGGGCCCTCGTCCGGGTTCTCGGGGTTGTCGGGTCGCTCGGAGTTCACCGCATCGCTCCTTCGGCAGGTCGTACACCGCATCCCCTATACGGGGGACAGCGATGGGACGCGGCAGAGGAGCCGACGGTTCCCTCAGTCGCCGTACTCCGGCATCGCGTCCACCAGCCGCGCGGACGTCGCCGGCACCGTCACCCCGTGAATGAGCGAAGGGGACACCGGAGCCGTAATGACCTTCGCGGGGGCCGCCCAGTGCGGAGCCATCCGGGCGCAGTCGCCGCGCAGCGCCGCGAGGCCGCCGTTCGGGTCGAACGGAACGGTGCCGTGGATCTTGGGGTTCGTCATAACGGCACCGTACGCACCATGAACCCCGCGAAGAAAGACCTACTATCGGGTAGTTTTGCCTGCTTCAGAGCACGTGGGCGACCCGATAGCGTGAACTGTCAATCCCCTCTCCCTTCGCAGGAGCGTGTCCTCGCCGTGCGTATCGCAGTCTCCGGCTCCATCGCCACCGACCATCTGATGACCTTCCCCGGCCGCTTCGCCGACCAGCTCGTCGCGGACCGGCTGCACACGGTCTCCCTCTCCTTCCTCGTCGACCAGCTCGACGTACGCCGGGGCGGTGTCGGCGCGAACATCGCGTTCGGCATGGGACAGCTCGGCACGCGCCCGATCCTGGTCGGCGCGGCGGGCTCCGACTTCGACGAGTACCGCGCGTGGCTCGACCGGCACGGTGTGGACACCACCTCCGTGCGCATCTCCGAGACGCTGCACACGGCCCGTTTCGTGTGCACCACGGACGCCGACCACAACCAGATCGGCTCCTTCTACACCGGCGCGATGAGCGAGGCCCGCCTCATCGAGCTGAAGACCGTCGCCGACCGTGTCGGCGGCCTCGACCTCGTCCTCATCGGCGCGGACGACCCGGAGGCGATGCTCCGCCACACGGAGGAGTGCCGCTCCCGGGGCATTTCGTTCGCCGCGGACTTCTCCCAGCAGATCGCCCGCATGAACGGCGACGAGATCCGGATACTGCTGGACGGCGCCACGTACCTCTTCTCCAACGAGTACGAGAAGGGCCTCATCGAGTCCAAGACCGGCTGGTCCGACGCGGAGATCCTCGCCAAGGTCGGCCACCGGGTGACCACCCTCGGCGCGCGCGGCGTCCGCGTCGAGCGGGCCGGTGAGGACCCGATCGAGGTCGGCTGCCCGGAAGAGGAGCGCAAGGCCGAGCCCACGGGTGTCGGCGACGCGTTCCGTGCGGGGTTCCTCTCGGGGCTGGCCTGGGGCGTCTCGCTGGAGCGAGCCGCCCAGGTCGGCTGCATGCTCGCCACGCTGGTCATCGAGACGGTGGGTACGCAGGAGTACCAGCTGCGGCGGGCGCACTTCATGGATCGGTTCATGAAGGCGTACGGGGACGAGGCCGCGGAAGAGGTTCGCGCGCACCTCGGCTGAGGCGAGCCTCGGCGACTTCCGGGATGCCAGGGTCGGTGCGTCGTCGGCTGCGGGTTCGTCGTGGCCGGTCGCGCAGTTCCCCGCGCCCCTGAGGAGGCCTGTGGCCTTCTCAGG
>NZ_JBHVDX010000439.1:0-3295 GCF_042802555.1 Streptomyces sp. NPDC057474
CCACTACGACGGCAGGGGCCGGGTCCGCGGCGGCGGACCCGGCCCCTGCCGTCGTAGTGTCACAGGACGCCGGCGTCGACGAGACCCAGCTCCTTGAGCATCGGCAGGTAGTTGAAGACGTCGTAGTGCTCGATGACCTGGCCCGCGTCGTTGAAGCGCAGCTCCTCGAGCATGTACCAGGTGACCTTCGTCCCGGAGGGGGGCGTGCCCAGGAAGTCGCCCAGGTGCGTGGCGGTCACGGTGATCCGCAGGATCACCCGGTCCCCTTCGGCGACGACGCTCCTGGCGTCCAGGTGGAGGTCGGGGAAGGCGGCCAGGCCGCCCCGCATCGCGCCGACCATCGCTTGCGAGTCGACGAGGCGGTCCTCGGAGAAGTGCTGGATGTCGGGGGCCCAGTGCTTGATGATGCCGTCCAGTTCCCAGCGGTTCCAGGCGGCGACCATGGAGAGCGCGAGTTCCTTGTTGCGCTCCTGCACGGACTGTGCGGCGGGCTTCTCGATGAGCGGTGCGGTCATGATGACGGTTCCTTTACGGTCTTCTAGGGGATCAGGACGTGCTTGCCGACCGTGCTGCCCTCCAGGAGCGCGCGTACGGCGGCGGGGGCACCGGCCAGCGGGTGGCGGCCGGCGATCGGGGGCGTCAGGACGCCCTCGTCGACGAGCCGGTACAGCGCGGCCAGGTCGGTGTTGAAGTGCTCGCCGGGCTTGACGTAGTACATGCTCTGGCGGCGGCCGCGGGTGAGCCCGAGCCTGCGGGCGATCCAGCGGGCGCCGGTGCGGCGCAGCGCCGGGACGTGGGGCCTGAACCACTGGCCCCCCTCGTAGCCGGCGACGGAGGAGTCGAAGGAGACCAGGGTGCCCTTGTCGGCGAGCATCGCCCAGCCGGCGTCGAGGCCGCGGCCGCCGATGTGGTCGAAGACGGCCTG
The DNA here is from genome assembly GCF_042802555.1 of Streptomyces sp. NPDC057474. Lineage (NCBI taxonomy): Bacteria > Bacillati > Actinomycetota > Actinomycetes > Kitasatosporales > Streptomycetaceae > Streptomyces > Streptomyces sp. NPDC057474. Next base: position 926 of record NZ_JBHVDX010000439.1, read on the forward strand.
CACGCCGCCCGGCGCCAGCTCCCGCACGGCGCGCGGGAGGTCGGGCGTGCGGTAGTCCAGCGGCTCGGCGCCCAGGGCACTGACCGCGTCGTGCTTGGCGGGTGAGGCGGTGCCGATGACGCGCAGCCCCTGGTGCACGGCGAGCTGGGTGAGCACCATGCCCACGCCGCCGCTGGCGCCGTGCACCAGGACGGTGGCGCCGCGCCGCAGCGAGGTCGACCGGTGCAGCATCTGGTAGGCGGTCACGCCGTTGGTGACGAGGGCGACGGCGAGCGCCGCGTCCAGGTGCTCGGGGACGGCCGCGAGGGTCTTGGCGGGTGTCTCGACGTACCTCTGCCAGGCACCGTGGCGGGGCATCGCGGCGACCCGGTCGCCGACGCTCACACCGGTGACGTCGGGGCCGGTCTCGACGACGCGGCCGACCAGGTCGTAGCCGGGCACGAACGGGAAGCGGGGCGGGAAGGGGTGCAGGTTCTGGAGCATCTGCACCTCCGCGAAGGAGACCCCGGCGGCCTCGACGCGCACGACCGCCTTGCCGCGGCCGGGGGTGGGGCGCGGGCCGTCGTCGGTGACGATGGCGGCCTCGGGCTCGCCGCTGCCCGTCATCCGCACCCGGACGTTGACCGCCGTGGAGGCGCCGGCCGGCTCGGTTCCCGTCTCGAGGCTCATGCCGTCACCGCCTCGTGCCGCGGCGCGAAGTCGGCGGCGTGGTCGGCCGCCCACTGGGCGAAGGTGCGGGCCGGGCGGCCGAGGACCTTCTCGACGGTGTCGAGCGGGACCGGCGGGTCCTCGACGGCGTCGGCGAGGTAGCCGATGACCATCTCGACGACCGGCGGCGGCATGAAACGGCCCATCTGCTCGCGGGCCTGGTCCGGGGTGATCTCCTCGAAGGGGATGTCGGTGCCCAGGGCGGCGGCGATCGCCCTGACCTGGTCGGCCTGGGTGATGGCCTCGGGTCCGGTGAGGACGTACGCCTGGCCGGCGTGGCCGTCCTGAAGGAGCGCGGCCGCGGCCACGTCGGCGACGTCGGCCTCGTGGATCAGGACGCGCGGGGCGTTGCCGTACGGGGCGCGCACGAGGCCCTCGGTGCGGATGGAGTGCCCCCATTTCCAGAGGATGTTGGTGGCGAACTCGTCGGGGCGCACGAAGGTCCACTCGATGCCGGACTCCTCGACGGCGCGCTCCACGGCGCGGTGGTGCTCACCGCTGTGGTTGTCGCCGGAGGTGTCGAGGACCGACGACGACGACAGGACGACGATGCGGCGCACGCCGGCCTCCTTGGCCAGGGCGACGACCTCGCGTGCGGTGTCCGGGACCGGGAAGAGGTAGAGGCGTTCGACCCCGCCGAGGGCGGCGGCAAGGGTCTGCGGCCGCTCCAGATCGCCCGCGTACACCTCGACGCCCTGCGGGAGGCGGGCGGTGGCCGGGTTCCGGGTCAGCGCCCGTACGTCCGCGCCCGCGCGGACGAGACGGTCGACCACCTGACGGCCGACCGAACCTGTCGCTCCTGTCACCAGAACTGTCACGCCTGACTCCACCCTGTGTGTCCCGGCTTCCCGCCGGGGGTCCCCAACTCCTGGGGGACGCCTTGGACTTCGGTGGGGCAAGCCTGCTCAAGGCGGCTCGAAGCAGCGCGGAGACTCGGTGGAACGGATGTGCTCTCAAGCCGGACTCGAGCGTGGTCCGGAAGACTTTCAGGTCGCGTTCCCCCTCGCCCACGAAAGGTCGTCGACTTGTCCGCCACGCCCGTACGCCAGCACGCCCCTGCGCAGAAGACCAGAAAGAAGTTCGAACTGCGGCGCAGTACGAGAAAGCTGACTCTCGCCGTCCATGTCGTCACCTCGGTCGGCTGGGTGGGCCTGTCGCTCGCCATGGCCGTGCTCGCGGTCATGGGCTACACCACGGACGACGCGGCCGTCGCCAAGGGCGTCTACTACGCGATGTACGTCTTCGACGACACGGCGGTCACCGTCTTCAGTGTCGTCGCCTCGCTGTCGGGCATCCTGCTGTCCTGCGGCACGAAGTGGGGTCTGCTGCTGCACTGGTGGATCATCGCCAAGTGGGTGATCACCCTCTTCATGACGATCTTCGCGTGGTTCGTGATCCACCCGATCGTCATGCAGGCCTCCGAGAACACCGCGAAGGCCGGCGGCAGCCCGCCGCAGCCGGGCTGGCCCGCGGACTTTCTGCTGTGGAGCGTTCCGGTGCTGTTCGTCCTGCTCACGGTCGCGGCGGTGGTCTCGGTGTACAAGCCGTGGGGCAGGACGGCCCGGGGCACGCGCACGTCGCCCCGGGCGGCCCGCGCCTGAGCGCCGCTCGCTTGCGGCCCGCCACGTTCGACGGCCGCCCGTCCCGACCTCTGGGAACGGG
>NZ_JBHVDX010000440.1:0-3283 GCF_042802555.1 Streptomyces sp. NPDC057474
GCGAGTACCAACGCCGTGGCGCCGCCCGCCACCAGCGGCACGGAGGCGCCGCTCTCGTCGGTCGTGGAGGCGACGGGGCTGCCGGGGTCGGCCGCCTGCGCGTCGCCGGCGTCGTCGCTGTCGCCGCCGGTGGACGGCGCTTTCGTGGATTCCGTCGGCGCCGCCGTGGCGGGCTCGGACGTCTCGGCCGCCGGCTTCTCGGCCGCCGGCTCCTCGCTCCCGGCGGGCGTCTTCTCCGAACTCCCGTTTCCCGCCCCCGAATTGGCCTGCTTCGCCTTGGGGAACACCACGTCCGAGCACGAGTAGTACGTGTCGACCGTGCTCGTGTTCTGCCAGATCGTGTACAGCACCTGGTGCCCGGCCCGGTCCGCGGGCAGCTTCGCCGAGAACTGGTACGAGCCGTTCCGCAGCGGCGGGTCGGTGATCGAGGCGAACGGCTTCTCGGGCAGATCGGACCACGTCAGCGGCTTCGTGGGGTCGTACCCCGGTTTGGTCAGGAACAGCTTGAAGGTCCCGGTGTGCGGGATCGTCGACCGGTACGTCAGGTTCAGCGTGGTGCCGGGGGAGAGACGGGTCGAGGGCCAGTCGGCGCGGGCCAGGTCGAGCCCCTTGTAGGGCGCGAGCCCTCCGCTGCACAGCTGCCCGTCCGGGACGACCTCCCGGTCCCGCCCGTTCACCCCGGCGATCCGCATGTTGTCCCACGCGGTGAAGGGCGCGCCGTTCGCGGCGATCGCCGCCCTGCACGCCGCCGACCCCTGACTGCCGCCCTCGGGTGAGCACGCCGAGACCCTGCTCACCGGATCCGTCGGCGCACCGTGCGCCGAGGCCGGGGTCACGGCCCCCGCGGTGAGGAGCAGCGGGGCGACGACGGTGGCGGCGGCGGTCGTGACCACGGTGCGGCGGCCGGTGGTGCCGCGGCCGGGCGTACGGCAGCCGTTGGTGCGGCGGGCGGACAAGCGGTACATCCGGTACGTCCGATCCATGGGGGTCGAGGTCTTGCGGTCCACCGTGTCGTACGGGACCCGGGGGTGCCGCGTTCAACTCCGCGACCCTGTTCGACCGTTCGGATCCGGCCATGCGTCGTGCGGCGGCAGAGCCTCGGCAAACCCGGCGAAGTGGCACATCCGGGCCCGACTTCCGGGCGGCATAGGGGAGTTCTCCGGGGGTCGAGGGTTTTCCCCGTATCCCCATGACCTGGGCTTTGCCTAATGTCATCGCACAGCCGAACCACAGGTAACCCCTGGTGGCACAGCTCGCGCCTGGCCGGCCTTCGCGCCAACCCTTTCTGGACCCCCCGCCGCTTCGATGACGAAGCGCTTCACTGCCGCTCCTCCCCTGACATGAGCAGGCCACGAAAGGCGAAGCCCTTGCGTACCTCCCCCTCCCGTACCGCCGGACGGAAGCTCATATCCGTCGCCGCGGTCTCCGTCGCCCTGGTGGCGGGCATGACCTCCTCGGTCGCCTTCGCCCAGGCCCCGTCCGCCAAGGCCGACGCCGCGCCCGCCGTCGCCGGTGCCACCGAGGCCGCGCCCGGTACCACCGCCGAGCGCCTGATCGTCGGGTACAAGTCCGGCGCCGCCGAGGCCACGTCGAACAAGGCCGCCGACGCCGACGCCGCGGCCAAGGGCAAGGAGGCCGGCGAGAGCCTCGACTTCCAGCGCCGGCTCGGCAGCGGCGCGGCCCTCGTCGACCTGGGTGAGGACCTCACCAAGACGGACGTCGCCGACGTCGTCGCCGAGTACCAGGCCGACCCGCAGGTCGCCTATGTCGTCCCGGACCGCCTGAACAAGGCGCTGGCCACCCCGAACGACACCGAGTACACCAAGCAGTGGGACCTCTACGAGTCCACCGCGGGCATGAACCTGCCGGGCGCCTGGGACAAGGTCACCGGCACCGGGGTGACGGTCGCCGTCATCGACACCGGTTACGTCGCCCACTCCGACCTCGCCGCGAACATCGTCGGCGGTTACGACTTCATCGCCGACACCGCCGTCTCCAACGACGGCAACGGCCGTGACAGCAACCCGGCCGACCCGGGCGACTGGACCGCGGACGGCGAGTGTGCCACCGACTGGGAGGCCACCACCTCCTCCTGGCACGGCACGCACGTCGCGGGCACCATCGCGGCAGTCACCAACAACAGCAAGGGCGTCGCCGGTATCGCCTACGGCGCCAAGGTCTCCCCGCTGCGGGTGCTCGGCAAGTGCGGCGGCTACGACTCCGACATCATCGACGCGATCACCTGGGCGTCCGGCGGCACCGTCTCCGGTGTGCCCGCCAACACCAACATCGCCAAGGTCATCAACATGAGCCTCGGTGGCGGCGGCGCCTGCACCACCGCCACCCAGAGCGCGATCAACGCCGCCGTGAACCGCGGCACCACGGTCGTCGTCGCGGCGGGCAACAGCAACGCCAACGCGTCCAACTACTCGCCGGCGAGCTGCGGCAACGTGATCTCGGTGGCGGCCACCAACCGTGCCGGCGCCCGCTCGTACTACTCGAACTTCGGCTCGGTCGTCGACATCGCGGCCCCCGGCGGCGAGACCCGCACGACCACGTCCGGCGGCATCCTGTCCACGCTGAACACCGGCACCGCCGGCCCGTCCGGCGAGACGTACGACTACTACCAGGGCACCAGCATGGCCGCCCCGCACATCGCGGGCCTCGCCGCGCTGCTGAAGTCGGCGAGCTCCGCGCTGACGCCGGCCCAGATCGAGTCCGCGATCAAGACCAACTCGCGTGCTCTGCCTGGTGCTTGCTCGGGCGGCTGTGGCGCGGGCCTCGCCGACGCGGCCAAGACGGTGCAGGCGGTGACCGGGGGCTCCGGCGGGGGCTCCACGGGGGGCACCACCTTCACCAACGCCACGGCCGTCTCCATCCCGGACAACGCAGCGGCGATCGAGTCCTCGATCTCCGTCACCGGCCGCACCGGCAACGCGCCCTCGACCCTGCAGGTCGGCGTGGACATCACCCACACCTACCGCGGTGACCTGGTCCTGACCCTGGTGGCCCCCGACGGCTCGCCCTACCCTCTCAAGGCCTCCAGCTCGGACTCCGCCGACAACCTGGTCACCACCTACTCGGTGAACGCGTCCAGCGAGGTCGCCAACGGCACCTGGAAGCTGCGCGTCCAGGACGTCGCGGCCTCGGACACCGGCCGCCTCAACAGCTGGAAGCTGACCTTCTGAGCCCCGGTCCAGGGGCCGGGCCCCGGCTGACCGGCCGGGCCGACTGACCGCCACCCCCCACTGCCGGCGGCCGACCGATGCGAGCGGGCATCGGC